>JBKICS010000302.1:0-2993 GCA_046567015.1 Acidobacteriota bacterium
CGCCCCGAGGTCGTCGGAGCGGGCGCGACAGCCACTCAAGCCGTTCCTGTCCGGTCTAGAAGCGTTCCTGCACCCCCATGGGATCCTTGAACTCCTGCTCGGGGTGTCCGGGCAGCTTCTTGCTGCCCCGGCCTTCCAGATACTTGGCCATTTCCAGATCCACCTTGATCGGCACGTCCACGCCGGCCATGGCCAAGGCCTGGCGCAAGAACGCCTCGGACTTGACGGCAAAGGCGATGGAGTCGCCGAGCACCCGCAGGGCCTCGGTGGGGTTGTGGAAGCCCATGGAGTTTTCCGCGCCGATGTACAGCGACCGGTAGAAGGCTTCCTCGTAGTAGTCCTTGGCCTTGTCGTAGAGGGCCTGATCGATGGCCTTGCCGTCGGCCTTGGCCTTGTGCGCGGCCTCGAAGAGCTTGGCCGTGACGGCGGTGGCGTTGCCGGCCCGGATTTGCAGCGATGCCGTGCGGTCCTGGATGGCAATGACCTGCTGCTTGAGCCATTCCGGCGTCTCGGCGTGGCACTGCACGCAGGCCTTCATGTCGTTTTTAAGCGGGCTCGTCACCCGGTGGTCCGAGATCTTGTGCACGCCCACCTTGGTGTAGGGCATGTGGCAGTCGGCGCAGGCCGCGCCGGCCTTCCAGTGGACGCTGTTGTTGGAGTAGAATTCGAACTCCGGATGGCGCATGAAGGCCAGCTTGAAGCCGGTGACGGTCTGCTTCCATTCCCGGTAGGCATCGTCGCTGCGGATCTTCTTGATGATGTCCTCGACAGAAATGCCGCCCCACTTTCCGTACTGCCAGGGGAAAAACAGGCCCACGGACTGCATGTCCTTGTCCTTGGGAATGTTGTAGGTGACGTGGCACTGGGCGCAGACCACCGAGCGCATTTCCTGGCGGGTGAGCTTGTGCCAGTCCACGCCCATGCCCTCCAGGGCCGGGGCCAGCGTGAAGTTCCGGGAAACCTTCAGGGACATGTCCTTGTTGTCGTGGCAGTCGATGCAGGCCACGCCCAGGGTGCGAAACTGCTCGGGAATTTTGTCGAGCACTTCCTTATAGGGCATTTTGTAATATTCTACGCCCATTTCCTTGACGAGCAACGGCGCATACGGCGTCTTGCAGCTGAGGCACACGCCGCCGGCCTTGAGCCGGGTGGCGTCCACTTCGAGCTGGTCGCGCAGCATATAGGCGTGGCCGCGCGGCTCGTTGTACTCGACGCCAAAGCCCCAGCCGTTAAACAGCAGGGCCATGTAGGGGAATTCGGCCAGCTTGTCGTAGGTGATGCGGTCGGTGGTGAACCCGCGCTTGTATTTGCTCTTGCCGGCCTCGGTGGGCTGCTCGGTCATCTTCCAGGTCTCGTATTCCTCCGGGTAGGCCTTGCCCCACACGGCCGGATCGATTTCGCCGTCGGGAATGGTCACGGTCTTGACCGGTTCGGGTTTTGGCGGCGAGCAGGCATAGGGAACGAACAGGAACGCGGCCAGCGCGACCCCAAGCGCCATCTTGTACAACAGTTTGCCCCGCATGGTCATCCCTCTTTCGGCCGAAGCCGGTTGTCGTTAACGGGTGAACGGCACGCCGGTCAGCCGATGCACGAACTGACGGTGGCAGTCCCAACAATACCGATCCGGGTTGATCATCTCCACGGCCGTTGCGTGGCAGCGGATGCAATTGCCTTGCAGCACCGCCTTGCCGTGTTGGCTGATCCGGATGTCGTCCGGCACCCGGCCCGAATTGAAGACCACCACGTCCTTCATGCCGTCGATGCTTTTCCAGACGTAGTGGCTGGCCATGTTGTCGTTTGGCAGATGGCAGTCCACGCAGCGCAGCCGCTTGTGCGCCCCCTGGTGAAACCAGGCCTCGTACTCGGCCTCCATCACATGGCAGGAGGCGCAGAAATCGGGCGTCTCGGACTTGGCCAAAAGCCCCGGCGGTCCCAGGGCCAGAAACAGCCCCAGGCCAACGACCACAAGCCCGACAACGACAAGGAGCCGCACACCCCCTTTGCCGGCATGTCCCATGGTCCCTCTCCTCGCTAAAAGGTTTTGAGAATATGCTACGATAGCCCACGCGACATGACAATGCGGCAAACCGAAATACTTGGCGTATACAGAAAGATAATCAGACGCATCAGGCCGGCAGGGGCAAGCGCAAAAACGTTACGGCGAGCGCGCCTGTCGCGACAGGCGCGCAGAAAGCCGCGATCCTCGACCGGCCTCGTGACCGGGTTGGCCCAAAATGCAAAACAGGCCGTTTGGGCGCGGCGAAAAGACAATATGGGAATGGGACGGGAGGGAATGCGGCGGCGGGGGAAACGGGAGGGTCGCCGCGACGGCCGGCCCGCAAAGGCCGGGCCGTCGCAGACGCGGGGCGAGTCTATTCGGCGCGAAGGCCCCGGCAGCCCTGGCAGCGGGCAAGCAGGGTCTCGGCGATCCAGATGCCGATGAAAACGCCCACGGCGTTGGCCACGGCGTCCATCATGCTCGAAGTCCGGCCCGGTACGAAGGACTGGCCCCACTCGATGAGCCCGCCCATGGGAATCATGCAGTAGGCCACGTTGCGGGCGGTGTCGCCTTTGGCGAAAGCGACCAGCGGCAGCGCGCCGAGCCAAGCATAGCACAGCATGTGATAGACCTTGTCGGCGCTCCAGAATTGAAACGGCAATTCCAGGCCGGGCAGCAGCGACAGGTAGATCGTGGAGGCCACGGAAAAGATCCACACGGCCAGCATGGCCCGGCGAAACAAGACAATACGGTTCATTCCTGGTTCCTCGCGGCTGGCGACCCAAACGACATGCGGATGCCATTTTGGGGAACACGATCGATGGGGATTGCTTTCAAAATCGCGGCCGCCCCGGTCCGGGGCGGCCGTCAGGAAGGCCTATACCGACATCGGGAAGGCGACACAAGGCGACGCTGGCTCGCTCCCGGCGCCCCCCCAAAAAAACTTCTTCCCGTTGGGGGGCCAGGGGATTGTCACACCCGGCCGCTGGATCAC
>JBKICS010000303.1:0-2592 GCA_046567015.1 Acidobacteriota bacterium
CGAGCTGGTCCCAGGCGATGCGGCCGTTTATCGTGCGCGTCACTTCGAAGCCGGCCTTTTCCAGGGACGTGCCGATCATGCGCCGGATGGTGGTGGAGTCGTCGGCGATAATGGCCTTGAAGACCATGTCCTTGTCCGGCAGCTCCTTCTGACGCTCGACGAAGACCTCTTCGTCAAGCTCCTTGAGGGCCAGATCCGGATTGAGGTCGGCCACGATCTTTTCCATGTCCAGGATAAAGACCACCCTGGTGTCGAGCTGGACCACGCCCGTGATGGAGTTGCCGGAATAGGCCTGGACCTGGATGCTCGGCGGTTCGATCTGCTCCCAGCTCAGGCGATGGATGCGCGTAACGCCCGAGACCCGAAAGGCGCTGACCACCCGGTTGAATTCCGTCACCACCACCTTGTCGGCGGCATTGTCCGAACGGTCCTTGCCGAGCCACAACGCCAGATCCACCAGCGGCACGACCTTGTTGCGCAGATTGAACGTGCCCAGAACGCACGGATGCGGCGTCTGGGGCATCTCCGTAACCTTGGGCAGCCGGATGATCTCCAGCACCTTGGCTACATTGACGCCGTAGTATCCAACGTAGGTCTTGCCCGACGGCGTCGGCTCCTCCAGATAAAATTCAACGATTTCGAGTTCGTTGGTCCCCGATTCCAGGAGGATGTTGGTGTTGCTCATGCGCCTTGGTCTCTCCTTGGGGCCACGGGCCGGGTGGCGTTGGCCCTTTGCATAAACTCCATCGTTGTATGCCGGTCGTCTCATAAAAAGCAAGCGGCGAAGCCGCGTTGCCATCGTTTGACAGCAGTGCGATTTCCCGCCACAAAAGGCAATAGGGATTCTCAGTGTGAGCGGCGGCCGGCTTGCCGGCACGGAGACCATGCCATGCCCAGACGTCTGTTGTGTGTCAGCCTAACCTGGCTTGCCGTCCTGCTCTTCCTGTATCCGGCACGGCCGCTGCGGGCCGCGGAGACCGCGCCCCTGACGCTGCTCGTGTTCAACCGGCCGCCGTATTACATCCTGCATGACGGCCAGGCAGCCGGGGGCTTCCTGCTCACGGCGGCCCTGGACGTGTTCAGCCGGGCCGGCATACCGGTGGCGGTGCGGGAAATGCCGCCGAAACGCATTATAACCACCCTGCCGGGCAATCCGGCCAAGATCTGCGCCGTGGGTTGGATCAAGACCCCGGAGCGCGCGGCCTCGGCCCGCTTCAGCCTGCCCCTGTACCACAACCGGCCCGTGGCCGTGGCCATGGCCGCGAACCGCGCCAAGGACATACCCACCGGGTCGCCGCCGACCCTGAACGCCTTGCTGGAGGTCGGCCTCAGCTGGGGGCTGCGCGAAGGCTTTTCCTACGGCAGGGAATTCGATCAGGCGTTTGTGAAACATCCGCCCACCAGCGTCAATCGGTTTTCCGACACGCCGCATATGGTGGAGCTGCTGGCCCGGGGCCGCCTCGACGCCATCCTCATCGACCCCGAGGAACTGGCCTGGATCCTGGCCGGACACCCGGACCTGGGGCCGCACATCCGGCTCGTGCCCCTGGCCGACGCCCCGGCCGGGGCCCAGCGCTCAATCATGTGCAGCCCGGGTGTTACGCCCGAGACCATGGCCCGCCTCGACGACGCCATCCGCGCTTTCGTGGACACGGAACGCTACCGGGAATTGACCGATTTTTCGGCCGCGCACTGAGGCCGGGCGGGATGGCTTAGAATTTGCGGTCCAGGAGCAGGTGGGAGAAATAGCCCAGCACCGTGGCCGCATAGTAGGGAAGGAAGGGCTTCCACGGCAGCCCGAGCAGCAGCATGGGGGCCAAAAGGACGGAACTGGGGATCAAAAGGGCCGCCCACCAGGAGTGGGTCCAGCCCCGGTGCGAACCGATGGCCGGCAGCAGGGCGCAAAAGCCCAGCACCGCCGCGTAGCGGTACTGTTCGCGAAAAATCAAAAACCCGTCCACCACCAGGGCCGCGCCGTAAAAAAAAACGCCGGCCCTTGGAGTCGGTGTCCACATCAGGGAACAGCCCGCCCAGGACGGAAAAAAGCCCGAGACAGACGGCGGTCTCGAACCCGGGGCGGTAGAAACCCAGCCACGACGTCCCGGCCACGGCCGCCCCGGTGACCGCTGCCGCGCCGGCTATGTGCGTCTTGTATCCCGGCATGGGGCGTTTCCTAGCACCGCCGCACCGGTCGCGCAACCGGCCGCCTGCGGCATCTGCCGCCTTGACGCGGCCGGCTCCCCCCGGCTACGAGGAAAGAGAACAACCCCTAACCGGAAGCACGCCATGCCCCTCACCCGATTCCTGGCCGCCGTGGTCGCGCCCCTGATCCTGGCCGCCATGCTCCTGGCCGCCTGGCCGGTCCAGGCCGCCGGACCGACCGTGGAACTCTATGTCACCAGCTGGTGCCCCTACTGCGCCAAGGCCAAGGCCTACTTCGACGGCAAGGGCATCGCCTATTCCGTCTACGACATCGACAAGGATGCCGCCGCCAACCAGCGCTTCAAACGCTACGGCGGGAGCGGCGTGCCGCTGGTCATGATCAACGGCGCGGCCATTGCCGGCTACTCCGTGGCCGAATACGAAAAGGCC
>JBKICS010000304.1:0-17346 GCA_046567015.1 Acidobacteriota bacterium
CCTGCACCCCCAAACCACTGACCGATTCGGAGTTTCGAGGCTTTTGTTACACCGCCGGTGGCGGGCGAAACACGTCCTGCGACAACATCGAACTGTGCAACGTCTACGACACTGACGTGCTGTCCGTTCGATTCGCCAATCGCGAAGCATGCAACAAGGCCTGCAACGTCGTGTACAACAATCTTTCCGGCCCCAACCAGTTCAACGGCTGCATGCCGGTCGTGGTGACAGGGTTCAACTGGTGCGCCAAATATTGCAACACCAATTACGGCAACCCGGCCGTTGCAAAGTAGCCGGCGCTTGCGGCCATGGCGGCCCGGGCGGAAACCGCGCCGCCGTCGGGAGTGGCGCGCCCCCGCAAGGGTTGGCGGCTGGCCGATGTCCGGCCGGGCCGTCCTGTCCGCGCGGGGCAGGTGGTGCCCGAACCCGGGAAAGACGTCGGTTTCACACCCGTCCCACCGCGCCTGGGCAGGGCGATTCGGGGCGGACCGGCCGGCCATGTTGGCGGCGCACCGCCCGTGGAGGACAGCCAGCCTGGGACCGCCGGCGGTCGCCCGGCCGGCGAAGGGGCGAGCCGGGGGCGGGACGTGATTTCAAAACTCAAACAGGGCCGGGCCGCGTTTATGGCATTGCAACGAAAAGCGGTCCTCCCCGCGCCCGAGCGTCTCGGGACTGCACAACCAGCATACTGCAATGATTGAATATATCTTGCAAGACCAACGTCGCTGCGCAATCGGCATGCTTTTTGCTATAAGCCTCCTCGATTTCCTGGGGAGGAAAGCATCATGTCGCTTGAAAGTGCCAAGGATTTTGTCGCCCGTCTGCGCCAGGATCCCCAATTCCGGTGGGATCTGGGCGATTGCAAGAACAAATGGGAACGCCGCCGGTTCGTCATCCAAAACGGCTACCGCTTCAGCCCGGCCGAGCTGGTCTGCGCCACGAGCCCGGCCGAACGGTCCTGCTCCGAGCGGGCGGCCGTCATCGACCGGGTGCGCCGCCAGCACGGCGACGCGTCCTACGCCTTCATGTAGCCACCGAGGCGTCGCATGACGCGCCGGGTCGGGAGGCTTTTCGGGCCGCTCCTGTGCCTGGCCTGGCTGCTGGTCGCCGCCGCCCCGGTGGCCGGACCGGATTTTACCACGGCCGAACGGCGTTATCTGGCCGATCATCCGGTGCTGCGCGTGGGCGTGGGCTCCGGCCAGCTGCCCTTCCAGGATGTCGTGCGCGATCCGGACGGCGCGGCCCGGTACCAGGGCCTGGCCGCCGACTACCTCGACGCCCTGGCTCCCCTGCTCGGGGTCGCCTTCGCCCCGGCCCTGGACGTCTCCTACACCCAAGCCCTGGAGCTGGCCCGCACCGGCGGCATCGACTTGATCGCCTGCATCAACGACACGCCCGGCCGCCGGGCCGTGCTGCACCTGACCCAGCCCTATTCCAGCCTGCCCTACGTCATGATCGCCCGGCTCACGACCGATTCGATCCGAAGCATGGCCGAGCTGGCCGGCAGGACCGTGGCCGTGGCCCCCTCGTTTTTCGCCTACGAGCGCCTGCAAAGCGAGCATCCCGACCTCGGCATCCGGTTTGAATTCAAGCGGAATGTCCCGGAGGCCGTGGCCGAGGTGGCCGCCGGCCGGGCTGACGCCTGTTTTCTCAACCTGGCCGCCGCCGCCGGCGTCATCCGGGAACGCGGCTACGACGACCTTGGCGTCGTCTCGGTCATGCCCTGGCCCAACAACACCCTTAGCATGGCCTCCCCCGACCCCACCCTGGCCGCCATCCTGGACAAAGCCCTGGCCGCCATCCCCCAGGAGCGCAAGATCGCCCTGGCCGCCCGCTGGTTCGATGCCCCCGCTCCGTCGGCCAGGGGCGGGGGCGCCCGATCCTGGTATTGGATTGGCGTCGCCGGGCTTGCCGTCGCCGGCCTGCTCTGGGGCTGGTGGGGGCGTCGCCGACGCGCCGAGCTGTTCCGGCTAAAGGCCGTGGAGGCCGACTGCACCGGCCACAAGCATGTGCTCGAAGCGGTGTTGAACGCCACCAGCGACGCCATTTTGCTCCTCGACGAAACCTACCGCGTCCGTATGGTCAACACCACCGGAGCGGCCCGGTTCGGCCTGCTGCCCGAGGACATGATCGGCCTCGATCTCCTGGCCTTGACCGAGGCTCCCGTGGCCCAGGCCCGCCGGGAGCGCTACCGGCAGGTCCAGGAAACCGGCCTTCCGGCGCATTTCACGGACGAGCGGGCCGGGCGGGTTTACGAAAACATCATCTATCCCATCCGATCCGAAGACGGCGGCCGGCCGCACCTGGCCGTCTACGCCCGGGACATCACCGAGCGGCTCGCCGCCGAGGCGGTCGTGCGCGAGAGCCAGGAACGCCTGGCCACGATATTCCGGCTCTTTCCGGCCACCATCTGCGTCAACAGCCTGCCCGACGGCCGCTTCCTGGAGGTCAACGAGGCGTTTACCGCCGCCACCGGCATCGCCCGGGAAGACGCCATCGACCGCACTCCCCGGGAACTCGGCCTCTCGCTTGCCAAGGACGATGAAGACCGCGTCGCCCAGGCCGTGGCGCGCGACGGATTGGTGCGCAATCTGGAGTTGCCGCTGCGCGCCCCAAGCGGCCACCTGCACACCATCCTGCTCTCCTGCATCCCTATTGAGGCCGGCGGCCAGCCCTGCATGCTTTCGGTCTCGGTGGACATCACCGATCGCAAAACCATGGAAGAAGCCCTGCGCCTGGCCAAGGACTCGGCCGAGGCCGCCAACCGGGCCAAGAGCCGGTTCCTCTCCACCATGAGCCATGAAATCCGCACCCCCATGAACACCATCCTCGGCATGGTGGACGTCTTGCGCGGCACGCCGCTGTCCGAGCGGCAGCAAGAATTTTTGGGCACCTTGGAAGTGGCCGGCGAATCCCTCATGGCCTTGCTCAGCGATATCCTGGAGCTCTCCAAGATCGAGTCCGGCATCCTGGACCTGGAAAGCGTACCCTACGACCCGGTCGAGCTGTTGCATCAGACCGCGGCCGTGCTCGGCGTGCAGGCCAAGGCCAAGGGGCTGGCCCTGCGCCTGGAAGTCGCAAAGGACGTTCCCCGGGAGGCCTGCGGCGATCCGACCCGCATCCGCCAGATCCTGATCAATCTCACCGGCAATGCCGTCAAGTTCACCGCCAAGGGCGAGGTCGTGCTCTCCCTGGCCCGGCTTCCGGCCCGATCCTCCCGGGACGATCTGCTCTACGGCGTGTCCGACACCGGCATCGGCATCCCCCAGGACAAGCAGGAAACCATTTTCAAACCCTTCACCCAGCTCGATTCCTCGACCACCCGGGCTTACGGCGGTACGGGCCTGGGACTGGCCATCAGCGCCCTGCTCGCCGACGGCATGGACAGCCGGTTGTGGGTGGAATCCGCGCCCGGGGCCGGCAGCACCTTTTATTTCGCCGTCCCCCTGGACTGCCGCGGCCGGTCCGGCCGGCCCCAGGCCCCGGCCGAACCGACGTCCGCCCCGGACCTCACCCAGGCCCCGACCGGCCGGCGGTCCCTGCTCATCGTCGAGGACAGCGAACCCAACCGCCAGCTCTACGAGGCGCTGCTGGAGGATCTGCCCCTGTCCGTCACCTACGCCGTCACCGGGGGCAAGGCCTTGGAATGTTTCGAGGCCAACACCTTCGACGCCGTGATCATGGACATCAAGTTACCCGACATCGACGGCCTCACCGTCATCGAGGAGATCCGCCGCCGCGAGGCCGCCGCCGGACGCGCCGCCACCCCCATCCTGGTGATCACCGCCTTTGCCTTCCGCGAGGAAAGCGGCCGGGCCAAGGCCGCCAGAGCCACGGCCCTGCTCACCAAGCCCATCCAGAAAAACCGCTTCCTGGCCGTGCTGGCCCATCTGTTCGGGCTCAGGACCGCCGGATCCCTGCCGGATGCGCCGGCCGCATGGACAACACCGCCCGATCCGCAGTAAGGTGCTGGCAAGACCCAGAGCCCGCCAAGAAGGAGGCACACACATGGCCGCCCACCCCCCCCGCAACCAAGCCATGGCCGATGAACTGCGCGAAATCATCCGCCACGCCGGAATGCTGATCGATGCCACCGCCGGCGAAGCCGACGAAAAGGTCAAGAAGGTCCGAGAAACCCTGGAAAAACGGTTGGATGCCGCCAAACGTCAGTTCGCCGACCTCGACGACGTCCTCGACGAAAAGCTGCAGACCGCCGACCGGGTCATCCATGAAAAACCCTACCACGCCGTGGGCGGCTCGTTTCTCCTCGGGCTGCTTTTAGGCTGGTTCATGAGCCGCAAGTAGCGTGGCCGACACGTTTACCATTCTGAAGGAGCTCTCCGCCGCCGCCGGCCGCCTGACCGGGCTGGTCCTGGACTTGGCCGGCGACCGTCTGGAGCTGCTCGGCATCGAGGCCCGCGAGGTCAAGATCCGGCTCATCCAGCTGGTTCTGCTGGCGGTCTGCGGCGCGGCCCTGCTGCTTTTCGGACTGGGCCTGGCCGTGCTGGCCGTGCTGCTGGCCGTGCCGCCGACCTGGCGGCTTCCCGTGGCCGCCGGCGGCGCCGCGTTTTTTTTCCTGGCCGGGGCCCTGGCCCTGTTCGGGCTGCGCCGTCGGCTGGCCCGGCTGCCCCTGGCCTTTTCCCAGACGGTGGAAGAGATCAGGAAGGATCAGGCATGTTTCTAGACGGACAACTGCGCGCCCTGGCCCAAGCCAAGCGGAGCATCGCCCTGCGGGGAGACATTGCCCGCCGCCTGGTGCGACTGGAGACGCATCTGGCCCAGGCTTCGCTCGAGCGCCGCCTGGCCGAGCTGACCATGGGCCTGGGCCTGGCCAAATGGATCATGGCGCGCCTGGGCAGGCGCTGACCGGCTTACCAAACCCGCCGACGCGGCGGCAGGCCAAAAGGCGACAGTGGTGAAGGCGATTTCCACGATGTCCATCCGTGGCTGCCTCATTTTGCTGGTCCTGCTGGCCGTGCTGCCTTCCCTGGCCCTCCAGATCTATGACGGCGCCATGCTGCGTCGCCATTTGGTGGCCGACGCCACGGACGAAGTCATCCAGGCCGCGGACGCTATGGCCCAGGCCCAGGAACGCACCACCCAAAGCACCCGGCTGCTGCTGACCGCCCTGGCCGCCATGCCGGAGTTCCGTCAGCTCGACCGCGCCGCCTGCGCCAGCTTGTTGGCCTCCCTGCTCCGGGAAAATCCCCTCTATGCCAACATCCTGATCGTTGACGCCCAGGGCGACGTTATCGCCTCGGGGCTGCCCGACAACCTGGCCAACCTCAGCGACTGCAAGCATTTCCGCGACGCCATGGCCCTTAAGCAATTCACGGCCGGCGAATACAGCGGCAGCAACGCCGATGGCGAACCGGTCTTCCCGTTTTCCCTGCCGCTGCGCAACGCCAACGGCGAGGTCGACGGCGCGCTGATCGCGACCGTCAACCTGCACTCCTTCGATGCCGCCTTCGACGCCTTGCATATGCCGGCCGGCACCAATTACAGCATCACCGACCATGCGGGCGTGCGCCTCTATTATACCCCCCCGGTCGCCACCAACCCCCTGGGCAAGCACATCCGGGCCGAAGCCTGGCAGGTCATCAACACCGGCGGCGACACGGGTGTCTTCCGCCAACCCGGTTCCGACGGCGTCACCCGCCAGTACGCCTTCCACAAACTGCGCCTGTCGCCCACCACTCCGTCCTACATGACCGTTGTGGTGGGCATGCCCGCAGAGGCCATCCTGGCGCCGGCCCGGCAGGCCCTGCGGCACAACCTGTTCCTGTTGGCCGTCGCCACCGCCCTGGCCTTGGCCGTGGCCTGGCTTGTCGGCGGGGCGGCCATCGTCAGGCGGCTCGACCGCATCGCCGACACCGCCGCCCGCATCGGCCAGGGCGAACTGGCCGCCCGCACCGGCCTGCCCTCCGGCGACTCCGGCATCGCCAAGGTGGCCGGAAGCCTGGACGCCATGGCCGAATTGCTCGCCGCCAACGACGCCGCCCGGGAACGCGCCCTGACCGCCCTGCGGCAAAGCCAGCAGCGCATGGCCCACATCACCGCGTCCATGGCCGACTGGGTCTGGGAGCTCGACGCCAACGACCGCTAC
This sequence comes from Acidobacteriota bacterium, assembly GCA_046567015.1. Taxonomy (GTDB): domain Bacteria; phylum Desulfobacterota; class Desulfovibrionia; order Desulfovibrionales; family Desulfovibrionaceae; genus Solidesulfovibrio. The sequence continues at coordinate 6,107 of JBKICS010000304.1, forward strand.
CTCCATCTCGGGGACAAGGTGCGCGTCGCCCTGGGCTATGCGCCCGCCGACCTTGTCGGCAAATCCTTTTACGATTTCCTGGCCCCGGGCGAGGAACAGACCGTGCGCCCGAGCATCGAGGCGGCCAAGGCGGTCGGAAAACCCCTGCGCGACCTGATCAACTGGCGCATGACCGCGGACGGCAAAAGACGCTGCCTCATGACCAGCGGCGTGGCCTGGCACGACGAAACCGGCCGCTTTCAGGGCTACCGGGGCGTGGACAAGGACGTCACCGAACGCGTGGAGGCCGAACGGGCCATACGGGCCTCCCTGGCCGAAAAGGAAATCCTGCTCAAGGAAATCCACCACCGGGTCAAAAATAACCTGCAGATCATCTCGAGCCTGCTCTACCTCCAGTCCGAGCAGGTTGAGGACCCCACCGCCCTGGAAAGCTTTCGGATCAGCCGCAGCCGCATCGCCTCCATGGCCCTGGTCCACGAGGAAATCTACCGCTCCGCCGACCTCTCCAACATCCGGCTCGATACCTATATCCGGGATCTGCTCCCCAAGATTTTCGGCCAGGGTTCCAAGGACGCGCCCTTGGACATCCACTGTATCCTGGACCCGGTCACCGTGCCCATCGAACAGGCCGTGCCGGCCGGGCTCGCGGTCAACGAACTGCTCACCAACGCCCACAAGCACACCTTCGTCGGCCGCGAGGACGCCGCCCTGTCCGTGACCCTGGCCGACGCCCGGGAGGTCATCATCATCACCATCGCCGACAATGGCCCCGGGCTGCCGGACGGGTTCGACATCGAACAGACCGGGACGCTGGGCATGCAGCTCGTGCTCAATCTGGCCCGCCAGCTCGGCGGCACCATCGAAGCCCACAACAACCACGGCGCGGTGTTCAGCCTGCGCTTCCCCAAGGCCAATCCGCCGCAAGCCACCCGCTCTTGACAGCCGGCCGGGCAATCCCGAAACTTCCGCCATGCACACCCCCGCCGCCTCCCCCCGGCCCCAGGCCTGCGCCGTCATCCTGGCCGGCGGCCTGTCCTCGCGCATGGCCGGACCGCTCAAGCCCCTGCTCCGGCTCGCCGGCCAGACCGCGTTGGCCCGGCTGGCCGCCACCTTCCGCCAGGCCGGAGTGGCCGACATCCTCGTTGCCGGCGGCCATCGCCAGGCGGAAATCGCGGCCGAGGCCGAACGGCTTGGCATACGATTCGTTTACAATTCGTATTACGAAACCGGCATGTTTTCCACGGTGCAGGCCGCCCTGGCCGCCGTGCCGCCGGCCGCCGAGCGGGTGCTCCTGACCCCGGCCGACGTGCCGCTTTTTCGCCCGGCCACGGTGACCCGCCTCCTGGCCCGAGCGGACGAGCCCGGCGCGCCGCCCGTGCTCTACCCGGCCTTTGCCGGGGAGCGCGGCCATCCGCCTTGCCTCGACGCCTCGCTTCTGCCGGCCATCCTGGCCTACGCCGGCGACGGCGGCCTGCGTGCGGCCCTGGACGCCTATCCCTTTGCAGAACTCCCGGTAGCCGACGCCCTGATCCTGGCCGACATGGACACCCCGGCCGATTACGCTGCCCTTAACGTCCTGGCCGCGCGCCTGGACATTCCCACCCCGGCCGAGGCCGAGGCCCTGCTCGCCATCGAAGCCGTGCCGCCCCAGGGATTGGCCCATGCCCGGGGCGTGGCCGCCGTGGCCCTAGCTCTGGCCCGGGGCCTCAATAGTGCCGGGGGCGGGCTGGACCTGTCGCTGATCGAGGCCGCCGCCCTGCTCCACGACGTGGCCAAGGGCCACCCCCGGCACGAGGCGGCCGGCGGTCGGCTCCTTGATTCCCTCGGCTTTTCCCGGGCCGGGGCCATCGTCGCCGCCCACCGCGACATCGAGCTGTCGCCGGATGCGCCTGTCACCGAGCGCGAAATCGTCTACCTGGCCGACAAGTTCGTCCACGGCAGCCGGCTGGTGACCGTGGCCGCGCGTTTCGGGCAAAAGCTCGACCTGTTCGCCCATGATCCCGAGGCCGTGGCCGCCATCACCCGCCGTCGCCGCAACGCCATGGCCGTGCTGGCCCGGGTGGAGCAGGCGCTTCCCCGCCCCTTGGCCGAGGTTCTGGCCGAAACCGGACTGATCCCCGCAGGACACCCATGAGCACGCTGTATCTCTTGCGCCACGGGGCCATTGTCCAGCAGGCCCCGCGCCGGTTCATCGGCCAGACCGACCATCCCCTCACCGACGACGGCCGGCGGCAGGCTGCGCTGTGGCACGAGGCCCTGGCCGATGTGCCCTTCAGCGCCGTGGTAACCTCGGATCTGGCCCGCTGCCGGGAGACCGCCGCCATTATCCTGGACGGACGCGACCTGCCCATCCGCCTGGAGCCGCGCCTGCGCGAGATCGCCCTGGGCGCGTTCGAGGGGCTCACCGTCGAGGAAGTCCGTTGCCGCTTTCCCGGGGCCTACGAGCGCCGGGGCTGCGACATCGCCGGATTCTGCCCCCAGGGCGGCGAAAGCTTTGCCGACGTCCAGAAGCGGGCCGTGGCCGCCGTGGCCGAACTGGCGCTCCTTCCCGGCAACGTGCTGGCCGTGGCCCACGGCGGGGTCAACCGCGCCATCCTGTGCCATGCGCTGGGCATCGACTTGGAGCGGCTGTTCCGGCTGGGCCAGGACTACTGCCGCCTAAACATCCTGGAACTTGGCCCGGACTGTTGGCGGGTGGACGCCGTCAATCTCGCCCCTGTGCCGCCCTGGCGCTTTCCTGGTCCCTGAGCCTTTATTCCCTATTGCGCTTCTGTGAAATAACCCCGCATCCCTGCAAGGCCGCCGTCCCCAAAGACACCGTCCACGTTGACAAGCCCGGCCCGGGATGAAATTGCATGGACCATGCGATACATCCTTCTGCCGCTCCTGCTTGTCGTGGCCTGTCTGGCCGGCTGTTCCGGCGACAAACCGCCTGCCCACGGCGCGCGTGCCGCCCGCACTGTGGACGTGCCCGTGCGTACGGTGGCCCGCGCCGACGTGGTGGAATGCCGGTCCTTCCCGGCCCAGGTGGAATCCGAACAGAGCGTCACCCTGGCCAGCAAGCTCTCGGGCACGGTGGAGGCGGTCATGGCCCGGGAGGGCGACCGGCTGGCTGCCGGCGCGCCCATCATGCGCCTGGACGACAAGGATCTGGTCAGCCAGGAGCAGGGGCTGGCCGCCGAGCGCGAACAGGTCGTGCGCGAAAAACAGGCCCTGGCTGCCCGAGCCGGCTTGGCCAAGACCACCATGGACCGCCTGGGCCGGCTCTTGGCCCAGCGGGCCGTGAGCCAGGAAGATTTCGACAAGGCCAAGGCCGAGTACGACGCCGTCTCGCGCCAGATCGACGCCTCCACGGCCAAGGAGCAGGCCGTGACCGCGAAAATCGCCGAACTTGCCGCCCTTCGCGCCTACACCCGCATCACCGCTCCCTTCGACGGCATCCTGGCCCGGCGCTACGTGGACCAGGGGGCCTTCGTCACGGCCGGCGCGCCGCTGGCCCTTATAGACGCCGCTTCCGGCGGCTTCGAGGTCACCGCCCAGGTGGACGAGACCCTGCTCGGCGACGTGCGCCAGGGCCAGACCATCATCGCCGCCGTGCCGGCGCTGGCGGCTGGTCCCTTTGCCGTGACCGTCTCGGCCATCGTCGGCCGGGTCGATCCCCAATACCGCACCTTCAAGCTCAAATGCTCCCTGCCGACCCCAGTGCCCGAAGCCTCGGGACCGCCTCGGGCCGGCATGTTCGGACGCCTCTTCGTCCCGGCCCGCACCGCCAAAAAGCTCCTCGTCCCGGCCGACTGCCTGGCCCTTCGCGGCGACCTGCCCACGGCCTTTGCCGCCGACGACGCCGGCATGCTCCACCTGCGCGTAGTCAAGACCGGCGGCACGTTTCTGGCCGTCACCTTTGACGGAGCCACCTATCTGACCGACTCCGAAGCCTTTGACCCGGCCGGCCGGGAACGCTTTGTCGAGGTCATAAGTGGCCTGTCCGACGGCGAAAAACTGGCCTGCGACGCCGGAGCCACCCTGCGCGACGGCGACCGGCTCGTAACGGCCCCGGCCGGAGCGCCCAAATGACCGGCCCGGAGACCCACGGCCGCCACGGCGACTGGCTGTCCCGCGTAACCGCCCTCTTTGTCGATTCCAAACTGGCCCCGCTGCTCATCCTGGCCGCTCTCCTCACCGGCGTCATGGCCGTTTTGGCCACCCCCAGCGAAGAAGAGCCGCAGATCATCGTGCCCATGATCGACGTCCACGTGTCCATGCCCGGGGCCACGCCCAAGGAGATGGAAAACCGCGTGGTCACGCCCATGGAGCGCATCCTGTGGGAGATTCCAGGGGTGGAGTACGTCTATTCCACGGCCGGCGACGGCGAGGCGCTGACCGTGGTGCGCTTTGCCGTGGGCTCCGACGTCGAGCGCAGCGTGGTGGCCGCCTACGCCAAGCTCTACCAGCACCTGGACTGGATTCCCCCGGGTTGCAGCCGGCCCATTTTAAAGCCCCGCTCCATCGACGACGTGCCGGTGCTGGCTGTGACCCTGTGGGGCGGCCCGTATGACTCGCGGCAGCTGCGCACCATGGCCGCGGCCGTCAACGAGGACGTGCGCCGCATCCCCGGGGTCGGAGAAACGACCGTCACCGGCGGACGCAAGCGGGCGGTCATGGTGGAGCTCGACGCCGACAAACTGCGCTCCCGGGGCCTGGACGCCGTGGACGTGGTCACGGCCCTTGGCGAGCAGAACAGCGCCCGCAGCGTCGGCGAGACCTACGAACTCGGCCAGGCCCTGTCCGTTCGCCTCGACAATTTCTTTCGCAGCCAAAAGGAGCTCTCCCGGGCGGTCATCGCCGTGCAGGGGGGCCGCCCGGTCTACCTGGCCGACGTGGCCGCCGTGCGCGACGGCTTCGACGATCCCGGCGACTATGTCCTGTTCGTGCCCGGCCCGGCTATGGCCTCGCCCGACGCGCGGCCGGGCGAGGCCCACCCCGCCGTCACGTTAAGCGTGGCCAAGCGGGCCGGGGAGAACGCCTCGCGCATCGCCGACGCCGCCCTGGCCCGCATTACGGCCCTGCGCGGCACGGTGTTGCCGGACGACGTGACGCTCTCCGTCACCCGAAACCACGGGGAAACCGCCAAGCACAAGGTGGATGAGCTGCTCATGCACCTGATCCTCGCGGCCGTGACCGTGGGCGGCGTGGTGGCCATCTTCCTCGGGATGCGGGCCAGCCTGGTGGTCATGGTGGCCGTTCCCGTCACCCTGGCCGTGACCTTGGCCACCTATTGGCTCATGGGCTATACGCTTAACCGCGTGACCCTTTTCGCGCTGATCTTTTGCATCGGCATCCTGGTCGACGATCCTATTGTCGACGTGGAAAACATCGTGCGCCACCTGGGTCTGCCCGGCGCGCGGGTCAAATCGCTCTCCGCCGTCATCGTCGAAGCCGTGGGCGAGGTGCGCGCGCCGCTGGTGCTCGCCACCTTCACGGTCATTGCCGCCATCGCGCCCATGGCTTACGTCGGCGGACTCATGGGGCCGTACATGCGGCCCATGCCCATCGGCGCGTCGGTGGCCATGCTGCTCTCCATGCTGGTGGCCTTTCTCATCACCCCCTGGACCGCCAAACGCACCCTGCGCCCGGCCGCCAAGGACCATGCCGCCATCCCCGACGACCTGGGCACCCGGCTCTATTTGAAACTCATGGACCGGCTGCTCAAGCGCCCGGTCTGGCGCTGGGGCTTCCTGGGACTGGTGGGGCTGCTGTTTCTGGGGGCCTGCGCGCTCTTTCCGGCCAAGGCCGTGCTGGTCAAGATGCTGCCCTTTGACAACAAGAGCGAATTCGCCGTGATTGTCGACATGCCGCGCGGCACGACCCTGGAAGAAACCACCGCTGTGGCCCGGGAGCTGACCGACGCGGCCCTGACCCGGCCCGAGGTCACAAACGCCGTCATCTACGCCGGCACGGCCGCACCCATGTCCTTTAACGGACTCATCCGCCACTACTACCTGCGAAACGGCCAGAACGAGGCGGAAATCGCCGTCAACCTGGTCCCCAAAAACGAGCGCAGCCTGCAAAGCCACGCCATCGCCAAGGCCGTGCGCGAAACGCTTGCCCCCATCGCCGCCCGCCGTGGAGCCCGAATCAAGGTGGCCGAGCCCCCGCCCGGACCGCCGGTGCTGCAAACGCTCGTGGCCGAAATCTACGGCCCCACCGACGCCGGCCGGCAGCACGTGGCCGAACAGGTCAAGCAGGTCATGACCGCCACCCCGGACGTGGTGGACGTGGACTGGTACGTGGACGATCCCCGGCCCGAACGGGTCATCCGCGTCGAGCGAGACAAGGCGCTGGCCGCCGGCATCGACCCGGACCGGGCCCTTCGCGACGTGTCCGCCGCGTTTTCCGGCACGGTCGCCGGGCTGCTCCACGACGAGACGGCCCGGGAGGACGCGCCCATCGTGGTGCGCCTGCCGGCGCGTTCCCGGCCGGACGCGGCCAGCCTGGCTTCGGTTGCCGTGGCCGGCACGGGCGGCAAGCTCGTGTCCCTGGCCCAGATCGCGGCCATCGCCGACACCGTGCAGCCCGGACGCATCTACCACAAGAACCTGCTCCCCGTGGTCTACGTCACCGGCGACGTGGCCGGACGCGAGGAAAGCCCCATCTACGCCATCGGCAAGGTCAACGACACCTTGGCGAGCCTGGCCGCGCGCGGCGAGGGAGCCTGGCAGACCGCCTCCAAGGCGGCCCTGCCGCTCCTGTGGAGCGGCACGCCGACCCAGACCCTGGACTACAGCCTCAAATGGGACGGGGAATGGCAGATCACCTACGAGGTGTTTCGCGACATGGGCCTAGCCTTTGCCGTGGTCATGGTGCTGATTTACGTGCTGGTGGTGGGCTGGTTCGGCTCCTACACCATCCCGCTGGCCATCATGGCCCCCATCCCGCTGTCGCTGATCGGCATCATCCCGGCCCATGCCGCGGCCGGGGCGTTTTTTACGGCCACGTCCATGATCGGCTTCATCGCCGGGGCCGGCATCGTGGTGCGCAATTCCATCATCCTGGTGGATTTCATCGAACTGCGCCGGGCCGAGGGCATCCCCCTGGCCCAGGCCGTGGAAGAAGCCGGCGCGGTGCGCTTCCGGCCCATGCTGCTCACCGCCGTCAGCGTGGTGGCCGGCGCCTTCGTGATTCTTTTCGACCCCATCTTCCAGGGATTGGCCATCTCACTTATGGCCGGCGAAGTGGCGGCCACCATCTTCTCGCGCATGGTGGTGCCGGTCCTGTACTTCCTGGACGCCCGAAGGGGTGAGCACATTTGAGAAGATAAGACTGAAGAGCGCCTCCGGCGGCCGGGGGCCTGAGGCCCCCGGACCCCCCAACTGGAAGAAGTTGTTAAGGGGGGAGTGGCGGGGGCGGTGATCCGGTCAGGGGCTGGGACAGCCGAGGTGCTGGCTTGGCGGGAATAATCGCTGCTTCCGGCAGCCCCCGCCCACCCCGTTAAAAGTTTTTGGGGAAGGAGGGGGCGTGGGGGAGGGAACCCCTTTTTTCAAAAAGGGGTTCCCTCCCCCACACCACAACTACTTGCACAACCACAGGGCGGCGCGGTCGATGCCGCGCAGGATCTTGAGGCTCGTGGTGGCGAAGATGTGCCCGAGCGACGTCGGCTTGTGGCTGGTGCGGCCGATGGCCACGGCAGCGTATTTGCCGGCCTCGGCCTCGGCCAGGATGGTGCGGGCCGGGTTGGCCGAGGTGGCCACCTTGATGCTGATGCGCTCCTCGGGCACGCCGTTGGCCTTGATCTCGGCCAGGGCCCGGCCGAAAATCTGGTTGGCGTCGATACAGCGGTCGTCGGTGCAGACGTGCAGCAGGGTGATGGCGTGGTCGGGGAGGTTGCGCAGCATGAAGCCCACATGGTCGGCCACCCGCATGCATTCGTCGGAGCCGTCCACGCACACCAGCACGTTTTTGCGCCCGCGTTCGGGATTGCGGCAGATCCAGATGGGAAACGTCAAGGATTCCCAGAGAATGCGGTGGGAGACGGAATCGCTGACCATCTCCTCGAACCAGGACAGGCCGCGCCGGCCGAGCACGGCCGCGTCGTAGAGCCCTTCCTCGGATTCCCGGACGATCTCCTTGACCGTGCCGAGCTTACCCTGGGAAAATTTCACCTGCACCTGGTCCCGGCTAAACCCCATGGAATACAGCCATTCCTTGGCTTTTTCCATGGCCGGCACGCCGTGGACGGCCTTGTCGTGCTCGATGTGCACGATGGCCTCGGGATTGGCCTCCAGGTCGATGGGGTCGAGCCGCCAGTCCGGCTTGCGCGGCACGACGTAGAACAGCGTCAACTTGACGTCTTCCCGGTTTGTAAAAAAATTATGAACGAATCGAAGGCTTTGGGATGTCTGAAACTCGTTGCTGACGGTGACCAACAGATGTTTTTCCATGGCCTGATCCCTTGGGGCGCGGCGTCCCGACACGAGGAGGATTGATTTTTGAGACGTTAAAACACCTTGCGCCGGCTTGGAAAGAGATTATTGTTTTGCTCGACGTTGATTTTCAATTTCAAGGAGTCGGAGCCATGGATACCCTGATCGTCGCCCTGATCGTGGCCGGAGCGGCCTGGTACGTGTTTCGCAAATTTTTCGGCAAGAAGGCCGGTTCCTGCGGCTGCGGCTGCAGCGGCGGTTCCTGCGGCGGTGGGGCCGGGCGCGACGCGGCCTCGTGCTGCGAGCCGGGCAAGCGCCTGTAGCCGGGCATCCCCCGAAACCACGCCTGGGGCTCGAATCGCCGGGCGTTGGCTGCAAGCCGAAGCACAGGAGGGGGCGAAGCGGTCCCTGAATGTCGGCCGGAAGCGGACAGCCGCATCAAGACCTTGGTCCGGGCCAGGGAGGGGCGAAGCGGTTCCTGAATGTTCGTCGGAAGGCCCAGCCGGGGGCAGGCGTCCTTGGCTGTCAGACTGTCCGGCCAGCCTCGGGCGGCGCAGGCCGCAACTCCACCGGGGGCGCCCTTGGCGGTCCGGTTGGCGCAGGGCCGTGTTGGCGCGACGCATCGGCCGGACCCGCGACCGGCTGTTGCGGCGTTGTCGCGCCGTCCGAGTGGCCTTGTGCCCGGACGGCGCGGAGTTACCGGCCTCTCCGGGCGGCCCTAGATGTTTTGCCGCACCCAGGCCACGATGTCGGCGGCGCTCCTGGCCCCGGAGATGCGGGCCTTTTCCCGGCCGCCCACGAACAGGGCGATGGTCGGCACGCCCTGGATGCGCAGGCGGTCGGCGATCGCCTGTTCCTCCTGGGTGTCGCACTTGGCCAGGATCACGCGCGGATGCAGCATGGCCGCGGCCTGGTCGTAGGCCGGAGCCATGGCCCGGCAGGGCGCGCACCAGGGAGCCCAGAAATCCACCACCACGGGCAGATCGCTTTTGGCCACGAAAACATCGAAATTGGCCGAGGTCAGGGTCACGGGATGGGGACTGAGGATGGGGGCCTGGCACTTGCCGCACACCGGACCGCTGTCCAGACGTCCGCTCTGGATACGATTGACGGCCCGGCACTTGGGGCACACCGCATGGATGACATCGGGCATGGCGTCCTCTCGGGTTAGTCGCTCATGGAAAAATCGACGCGAATCTTGAAGAGTCGGTCGGCCGGCAGGTTGAGGATGGCGATGCCGGTCTCGGCCGTTATCGCGGCCAGGGCGTCGCGGATGGCCTGTCTGGAGGGGCCGATCATGGTGAACCAGATGTTGAGCGCGTGGTCGCGCAGGTAGTTGTGGGTGACGCCGGGATGGGCGTTGACCACGGCGGTGAAGGCGTCGAGCTTGTCCTTGGGCACCGAGGCGGCGCACAGGGTCGATTTGAAGCCGATCTTGGCCGACTGGAAGTTGGCCCCGATGCGGCGGATGATGCCCGAGGCCCTAAGCGCCCGGACCCGGGCCAGGGCTTCGGCTTCGGTGAGCCCCACTTCCTTGCCGATGGCCTCGTAGGGCCGGGGGGCGATGGGGAAGCCGGTCTGGATGATGTCGAGGATGCGTTTGTCCGTGGCGTCCATGATTACCGTGCTTGGGGTTGCGGCGGAGTTTCGCATTCCGCCCGGTTTCGGCCGCCGGCCTTGGCCCGATACAGGGCCTCGTCGGCGCGCTTGAGCATGGCTTCGGGCCGCTCCTTCGCCCGGTAGCCGGCCACGCCGAAGCTGGCCGTCACCGGACCGGCCCCGGCAAAGGGCGTTTCAGCCACGGCCCGGCGCAGGCGTTCGGCCAGCTCCAGGCCGCCCTGGGCGTCGATGCCCGGGGCCACGACCACGAATTCCTCCCCGCCGTACCGGGCCAGGCGGTCCACCTGGCGCAGGCCGCCGCCCAGCCGGGCCGCCAGCTCGATCAGCACGCGGTCGCCCACGTCGTGGCCGTGGCTATCATTTATGTTCTTGAAGTGGTCGATGTCCAGCATGACCACGGCAAAGGGCGTGCCGTAGCGGTCGGAGCGGGCCGACTCCTGATCCAGCACGTCGTCGAGCTTGCGGCGGTTGAGCGACCTGGTCAGCGGATCGTGATTGACCAGATCCAAAAGCTCCCGGCGCTCCAGTTCGAGTTCCGTGATGTCGGTCAACGTCAGCAGACACCGGTCGCGCCCGTCGAGCGGAGTGACCGTGGCCTGGAAGACCTGCGGGGCCATTCCCGGCCGGTCCGGGTGGGTCAGGCGCAGGCGGTGGTCGCGGTCCAGGGCGTCCAGGGGCAGTCGGCCGGCCCAGGCCGCTAGGCCCCCGGGCGGCGGCGGATCGGCCAGAAACCGGTCCAGGGTAAAACCCAGGGCCTTGAATTCGGCCAAACCGGCCAGGCCCATGAAGCGCAGGAAGGCCCGGTTGAGATTGACCACCTCGTTGCCGTTTAGCAGTGCCGAGGGATTGGGCGACTCGTCCAGGATATGTTTGACGAGCTGCCAGGCATCCTCGGCGCCGCGACGGGCGGCGAGATCGGCGGCGGCGGCGTCCAGGGCCGCCTCCAGGGCATCCAGGGCATAGGGGCGGGTGATGCAGCGCAGGCCGGGCAGGGAGACGGTGCCCAGGACCGCCAGAAGCTCTTCCGGAGAGCCGGTGACGAACACGGGCATGCGGCGGTCCTTCGCCATCAAGGCGGCGGCCAGGGCGGCGGTCGGTCCCTCGGGCAGCCGGGCGGCGGCCACGGCCAGATCGATCCGCTGGCTTTGGACCAGCTCCCGGGCCTCGGCCTGACTCCCGGCCGTGAGGATCTCGGCGAAC
>JBKICS010000305.1:0-4525 GCA_046567015.1 Acidobacteriota bacterium
AATACTTCGTGCCCATCGCCGCCAAACGGGCCGGCATCCCCTGCCTGTCCATCGACCACCAGCACGTCATTTCCTGCTGCGACCATCCCGTGCCGCCGCGCCTGCTCCCCGACTACTGGGGCATCCGGGCCTCCATCCGCTTCCTTTTTTCGGCCTGTTCCGACTATCTGGCCATTTCCTTTTTCCAGCCGCCGGCCAAGCCCGGGGCCCGGGCGCTCGTCGTCCCGCCGATCCTGCGCCAAAGCGTCATCGCCCGCTCCCCGAGCCCGGGCAGCCACATCGTGGTCTACCAGAGCTGCGGCATCCGCGACGCCTTTGCCCCGTATCTGAGAACCATCGACCGGGAGTTTCGGGTCTACGGCTACAAGATGGACAAGGTGGACGGCAATCTGACCTTTCGCGGCTACTCCGAGGAGGGGTTCCTCGACGACCTGGCCTCCTGCGCCTATGTCGTGTGCGGCGGCAGCCACAACCTCATGAGCGAGGCGCTCTATTTCGGCAAGCCGGTGCTGTCCTTTCCGGTGGCCGGGGCCTTCGAGCAGCAGTTAAACGCCATCCATCTTAAAAAGCTCGGCTACGGCCGGGGCGCGTCCATGGACCGTCTGGAGCCGGGGCTGATCCCGGATTTCGAGAAGGATCTCGAGTCCATGCGTCGGCGCATCGCCACCGGCCGGTTTTGCGGCAACGACCTGGTCTTCGGACTCCTGGACGATTTTTTGCGCCAGGGCCGGCTGCCGGGGCGGTCCTAAGGCCGCACTTGGGAAATGCCGTGCTATTGTTTTTTCACAACAACATGCTTGAATTGTTGTTTTATTTGCCAAAAATATACATGATTTTGGCGAATGCGGTCCTGACCGCCTGCCCCCCCTGGCCTATTGTCCGTGGTTTTGGTAAGGCGGCCCCCACGCCACGCCCACACGGAAGGCCTGCCCCAAAGGCCCACACTCAAGGAGAGGTGTCCCATGCGTCGCCTGATGTCCCTGGCGCTCGTCGCCGCCCTGACCGTCCTGTTTGCCGCCGCTGCCCTGGCCGCCGACAAACCGCTGATTTTCGGCCTGCTTCTGGTCGGCCCCTACAATGACAAAGGCTACAGCCAGGCCCAGTACGAGGGCGGCAAATACGTCGAGGAACACCTCCCCGGCTCGAAAATGCTTTATCTCGACAAGGTCAACCCGGCCGACCGGCCGGGCGTGACCATCCCCCAGCTCGTGGACGATCTGGCCGACAAGGGGGCAACGCTCATTCTGGCCGGTTCCGACGACATGAAGGACGGCATCCGCGAGGCCGCCGAGGCCCATCCCGATCTGACCTTCGTCCATATCTCCGGCGACGACGCGCTCACCGGCAAGGCGCCGAAAAATCTCGGCAACGTCTTCTCCAAGATGGAATACGCCAAGATGATGGCCGGGTTCTCCGCCGCCATGACCACCAAGACCGGCAAGATCGGCTTCCTTGGGCCGCTGATCAACGACGAAACCCGCCGCCTGGCCAACGCCGCCTACCTCGGCGCGCGCTACGCCTGGGAGACCGTGCGCGGCAAGAAGCCCGAGAACCTGACGTTTAAGGTCAGCTGGATCGGCTTCTGGTTCAACATCCCGGGCGTGACCTCCGACCCCAACCAGGTGGCCGGCTCCTTTTACGACCAGGGCTTCGACGTGATCATTTCCGGCATCGACACCCCCGAGGCGCTCACCGTGGCCGGGGCGCGCAAGAAGGCCGGGGCCGACGTCTACGCTCTGCCCTACGACTTCAAGCTGGCCTGCCAGGCCGCCCCGGACGTCTGTCTCGGCGTGCCCTATTTCAACTGGGGGCCGCCGCTTCTGGGCGTGGTCAAGGCCGTGGCCGGCGGTACGTACAAGCCGGGCTTCGAGTGGCTGGCCCCGGATTTCGCGGCCTTAAACGACCCGGACAAGAGCCCCATCGGCTTCACCGAAGGCGAGGCCCTGACCCCTGAGGCCAAAAAAGCCCTCGATCAGTTCATCGCCGACCTCGGCACGGGCAAGGTCAACCTCTACGCCGGACCGCTACAGTACCAGGACGGAACAACCTTCGTGCAGGCCGGGTCCGTGGCCACGGACAAGGCCATCTGGTTCTGTCCGCAGCTGCTGCGCGGCATGGAGGGCGCCAGCGCCTCCAAGTAGGGGCGACTGGCCGGGAACTGCCGCGTGGACGTCGTCCTGTCCCATATCGTCAAGCGTTTCGGGACGCTTGCGGCCAACGACGACGTCACCATGCACTTTGCCCCGGGGAGCATCCACGGCATCCTGGGCGAAAACGGGGCCGGGAAATCGACGCTCATGCGCGTGCTGTGCGGCGTCCTGGCCCCGGACGGCGGGGAGCTTGTGGTGGGCGGCCAGGCCTATCCCCGCCTGACCCCGGAAGCGGCCGGCAGCCTTGGCATCGGCATGCTCACCCAGGATCCGCTGGATTTTCCGCCGCTGCCCGTCTGGGAGAATTTCGCCCTGGGCGGCGGGCCGGTCCTCTCGAGGGGCCAGGCCAGGGCCCGGCTGGCCGCCGTATGCCGGCGCATGGGCTTTGTCCTGCCGCCCGACGCGCCGGTTTCCCGCCTGACCGTAGCCGAGCGCCAACAGCTCGAACTGGCGCGGCTTTTTGACCGCGACGTGCGCCTGCTTATTCTCGACGAACCCACCACCGGCATTTCCCCGGCCCAGAAAGAGGCGCTTTTCGCCGTGCTGCGCGCTTTCGTGGCCGACGGCGAGCGCGTGGTGGCCCTGGTCACCCACAAACTGGCCGAGGCCAGGGAGCTGTGCGACACGGTGACCGTGCTGCGCCAGGGCAAGCGTGTCGGCGGCTTTGCCGCGCCGCTTGCCGCCGGGGATATCCTGGCCGCCATGTTCGGGGCCGAGGCCGCCTGCCAGGTCGGGGTCGAACCGCCAAGGCCCGGTCCGGCCCCTGCCGGGGAGCCGCTTTTGGTCGTGGCCGACGCCGTCATCGCCGATGAGAAGATCGTTTTGGAACCGCTGTCCGTATCCATCCGGCCCGGCGAGATCGTGGGGCTGGCCGGCATCTCCGGCGGCGGCCAGGAAGCCTTTTTGCGCGGCTTGGCCGGCATCGCCCCGGCTGTCGCCGGCTCCATTACCGTCGCCGGACGCGAACTGGCCGGCCGGCCGGCCACCAGCTTTCTCGACGCCGCCGTCCACTACCTGCCGGCCTCGCGCATGGAAGAAGGGCTCTTTCCGGGCCTCACCCTCCTGGACCATGTCCGGCTGGCCTTTCCCGAGCAACGCGCTCAAGCCCGGGAGATATTCGCCGAGCGCTGCGTGGGGCGCTTTCGCCTGACCAACCTGCCGGATTCCAAGGCGGCCCGGCTCTCCGGCGGCAACCAGCAGCGCCTGCTCCTGTCGCTTATCCCCGACGACACGCGGCTTCTTTTGGCCGACAACCCCACCCGGGGCCTGGACGCCGCCTCCATCGCCCAGATCTGGGACCATTTTCGCGATCGGGCGGCGAACGGGGCGGCGGTGGTCTTTTTCTCCGAGGATCTCGACGAACTGCTGGCCCATGCCGGCCGGGTGCTGGTCTTTTACAACCGCGCCCTGGTGGCCGACCTCACGGCCGGCGTGTACGACGCCGCCTGCGTCGGCGACCTCATGACCGGCCGGGGCGCGCCCGGGGAGGCGAGCCTGTGACCGGCCGCGCCGCGACGCTGGCCGCCCGGATCGGCTTTTCCCTGGCCCTGGCCCTTGGCGTCACCCTGGCCATCGTGGCCGCCTCGGGCGCGCCGCCCCTGGACACGTTGGCTGTCATGGCCGTCGGCGGTCTGGGCTCGGGCCAGGCTTGGCTGCGCACCCTGTCCGCCGTGGTCCCGTTGCTCCTGTGCGGCGCGGCCCTGTGTGTGACTTTTAGCGCCAACCTCTGGAACATCGGGGTGGAGGGCCAGATCACCCTGGGCTCGGTCTTTTGCCTGTGGTTTCTGCGCGATGTCGGCCTGGCCGGGTTCCTGCCCGGCTGGCTGGCCGTCCCCGGTTCCCTGGCTGCGGCCATGGTCGGCGGCGCGGCCTGGGCGCTTTTATCCGGCGTGTTGCGCACCCACGGCCGGGTGCATGAGATTTTTTCCGGGCTGGGGCTTAATTTCGTGGCCATGGGCGTGTCGCTCTGGCTGATCCTCGGCCCCTGGAAGCGGCCCGGCATGGCCTCCATGTCCGGCACCGAGCCCTTGCCGGCCGGATTGTGGCTTCCGGCGCTCGGCGGGCGGCCCATGAGCTTGTGGGGGCTTATCCTGGCTGTGGCCGCCTTTTTCCTGGTGGCCTGGGTGCTCAACCGGACCTTTTTCGGCCTCACGCTGTCCGCCGTGCGCCAAAACGCCATGGCGGCCGAGCGCCTGGGCCTTCGCCCCAAGCGCCGGATGCTGGCGGCCATGGCCCTGGGCGGGGCCCTGGCCGGCCTTGGCGGCGGCATCCTGGTGGCCGGGCTCTACCATCGCCTGATCCCGTCCATTTCCGGCAACTACGGCTACACCGCCATCATGGCCGTGCTGCTGGCCTCCGGGAGCCTGCGCTTCCTG
>JBKICS010000306.1:0-8482 GCA_046567015.1 Acidobacteriota bacterium
AAGGCTTCGGTTGCGGCAGGTGTCAGCGGCACGACCCCGGCCTCGGGCTGCTCGGGATCCCAGATGTGGTGGTCGTCGTGGGACCAGTCCGGGGCCGGCAGGGCGTCGAGATCCTGGGCGAGCGGCCGCACCGGATTTTCGGCCACGCTCCCGTCCGGCCGGCGCGACCAGATGTTGGGAATGGCGGTCAGGTCGCTGCCCGCTTCCAGGGCCCGGGCCACGTCCAGCACGGCCTCCTCGCCGTCGCCGACGCAGACCAGATCGGCCCACTCCAGGCACTCCCCGGGCCGGATGGTGGGATGCACCCCGCCCCAGAGCACCGGCGCGCTTGATCGCGCCTTGACCGTCTTCGTGATCTGCACGGCATTGTCCACGTAGTTGGTCATCAGCGACACGCCGACGAGGGCGCAGTCGGCGCACAGCCGCGCCACCTGCTCCATGACGGCGGCCGGATAGCGCTCGGGCGCGTCGGTCAGGGCGTCGCCCAGGGGATCGGGCAGGAAGATCAGCCGCACGTCCATCCCGTTGGCCTTCAAATAGGCCGCGATGGCCCGCACGCCGTAGGCAGTGATGTCGGGATAGGGGGAAATGAGGGCTACGCGCATGGCCGGGGTGTCCTTTGTGCGTGTCGCGTCCCCGACTCCTGGCCGTAGCGCGTCTTGTACGCCTTGTAAAAATCCAGGATATGCGGCGGGCAACCGGGCACGTACTGGGCCAGGGGGCCGCGCTTTTTGCTGTTGAAGACCAGCGGCGCGGCGCAGTTTCCAAAGCACCAGAGTTCGCCGCGCACGTTTCGCAGATTGGCCATCTCCGGCATGGGCACGCCGACATAGAGGGAGACCGGCTCGCGCCCGACGAGCAGGCCTTCGCTGTCGAGCTTGTCCAGGGCGTGGCGCAGGGCCGAGAGGCAGCCCTGGCAGGCCCCGCCCTCCACCACCCGCACGGCGTCATACGCCCCCATGGAGCTGATGACCGGGCGGATAAAACGGCGGCGGCAGGCGTCGGGATCGTCGCCCGCCACTTCGATGGCGGCCAGTTCGGTCTCGCCCAGGCGCTCCTGCCTGGCCAGCCGCAGCATGGCCACCTCCTCGGCCGCGATGCCCATCAAATCGGCGCACACGGTGTCCACGGCGCAGACCTCGGTTCCGGCCACAATGACGTTCATGTCCGGCAGGCTGGAGCCGGACAGCGGAGCCTGCCCCTGCACCGCCCACAGGCCGTCCACCACGGTCAGATGCGGCCGCACCACCCGCAGGATGTCGATGATCTTGACGTTGATGTCGTTGCGGTGCCAGGGCATGCGGTCGTCGTCGAGGATAAGCCCGTACTGGTTCTTGATGCCAAGCGTCACCAGCGTGTGCACGTGGGTCTTCATCTTGGGGACGTTGACGTAGACGTCGGACTCGAGCAGCACCCGGGGCAGGGGCAAGGGGTCAAAAAGCAGCGCCTCGGGATTGGGGACCAGGACCGGATCGGCGGCGTCGAAGTGGACCAGTTCGGCCCCGTTTTCGGCCAGCCGGCGCTTGAAATCGCCCATGTCGGCCAGGGCCTCGGCCAGGGGCAGGCCGTAGCCGGGGTTGTCGCCCAGGCGCACCGCCGCCGCGCCGGCATCGCGCAAAAGCCGCACCACGGCCAGGATCACCCTCTCGTCCGTGACCACCGAACGGGGGTTGTGCGGATTGGGGCGAACCAGATTGGGTTTGACCAGGACCGACTTGCCCCGGACAAGCGCCGGCAGGTCGCAGCAGGCGGCCACGGCCCGAGCGACTAGATCGGTCACGCGGTCGAGGCCGGCGGCGGTGAAGGCGTCCGGGGCCTCGCCGACGAAGCCATGCGCTAGTCCGACACGAGGGCGCGCCATGCGATTTTTCCTCCAGGGGTTCGGGGCAACGCGTCGCGGATTTCGATGACGCGCGGCATCTTGAGGCGATGGAGGCGTTGCGCCAAAAAGTGGCGCAGCGCGGCCGCAGTCAGGACCGCCCCGTCCCGGGGGGCCACCACCGCCTTGGCCGCCTCGCCCCGCAGATCATCGGCAATGGGGATCACCACGGCCTCGGCCACGTCCGGATGCTGGCGCAAGGCCTCCTCGATTTCAACCGGAAAGACCTTCATCCCCCCGACCTTGAGCAGCATGGACTGCCGCCCGGCGAAAAAAAACCGGCCAGAGTCGTCGTAAAAGACCTCGTCGCCGGTGCGGAACCGGCCGCCGTGCAGGCGGTATCCGGCCTGCGACACCTCGCCGAAATAGCCCGGGCACACCCCGGGCCCGGCCACCACCAACTCGCCGGGTTCGCCGGGCTCGCACGGCTCCCCGTCCTCGCGCAACACCCGCACGTCATAGCCGGCGATGGGCCGCCCGATGCAGCACGGGGCGTAGGGCTCGCCCGGCCGGTTGGCCAGGGCCACGCCGGTGGTCTCGGTGCTGCCCCAGACCGGCAGGATGCCGGTCCCATAGCGCCGTTTGAGGCCGGCGGCCAGAGCCGAGGGCACATGCATGCCGCCGGATTCGGCCACCCGCACCGTGGCCAGCGGATTGTCCGACCCGGCCGGCAGGCGCAGCAAGGTCTCGTAGATGGCGGCCACGGCCATCAGCGTCGTGACCCGGTGCGAAACGCAGGCCCAGGCCACGGCCCGGGACGAGACGCGGTCGCACAGCACCATGGTCCCGCCGAGCAAGAGCGGACGCAGCAGGATCTCGTGGGGATGGACGAAAATCGGCATCATGCACAGATGAACATCGTCCGGGGTCAGGCCGAAGGCCGCAACCGCCGCCGCCGTGTTGGCGAGCAGATTGCCGAGAGTCGTCACCGCGCCCTTGGGCGCGCCCGTGGTGCCGGAAGTGAAGTTGAGATAGACGGGGTCGTTTGGGCCGACCCGGAGCAGCCGGGCTGGCATGGGGCCGGCGCACATATCACTCACCCGGGGCAGGCCTGGCCGGGCCGAACCGTCGCAGACCGCCAGGGCAAAGGGGGGACCGGCCGGATACAGGGCGTCCAGCACCGGCAGGAACTCGGCGGCCACGACCATGACGGCCGGCGCCAGTTTGTCCAAAATGGCCCGGGTCACGTCCGGGGGCTGGTTGGGATCGACCGGAAAAAAGACTCCGCCCGCCGCCGCCGCCGCCAGGAAAGCCGTCACCGCCGCCGGGGTCTTGCGCGCGAAAACCGCCAGCCGCGCGCCGGTGCAAAGGCCCAGCTCGCCAAGGCCGCCGGCCAGGCGCAGTACGGCCTCGGCCAGGTCGGCGTGGGTTGCGACCTGGTCGCCGGCCGCAACCGCCAGTGCGCCGCCGCGCTGTCCGGCATTGCGCGCCAGCAGGTCCGCAACGGTCATGCAGTCTCCATCCATCATGGCCCCTCCGGGTGATCCTGGCCCGGCATACCCCGTCAAAAAGTATTTTGGCAAGGCATTCTGGTCACTTCATGATGATTGCCGGCCGACGCGTTCCGGTATAAAGGCAGAGCGTCCGGGCGTTGCGCGCCCGCCCGGACCTGCCCGAAAGACCCGGCCGCACGGAGACGGCATGGAGAGAACATCCCGCAACCCCATAAGCCTGGCCCTCTTGGCCCTGACCCTGTTTTTCGGCCTGCTGCTCGCCGGCCCGGCCCAAGCCACTTCGCCCAGCAACAACGACGACGACGCCAAGCCGCTCAAATCCGGCGTCACCATCACCGGCGTCATCGAGCAGGACTATACCGACGGCTTGCTGCTCACCACCGACGAAGGCGTCAGCTACATGGTCCTGACCCCGGAAGAGGTCACGCTCGAGCAGGAAGAGGCCTTTCACAAGAAGTTCAAGGGGCAAACCGTCTCGCTCACCGGCAACGTCTACCGCGACGAGGACGGCTCGCTGAGCCTTTTCGTCAACACCTTGCCGCTGCAGTAAGCCGCCGCGGCCACTCCCCGCGCCCGGCCGGCCCGACCCCAGGGCCGGCCGGCAGCGCCTTCCCGTCCCCTTAAGCGATGTCCACGCGGCCGGCACGCCGCCGCAGCCGCCCCTGCTCTCCGCTCCGAGGGCGTCCCGGTCCGGGCCTCGCGGTCTATGGGCGCGCCGAGAAGCCGCCGCTTCCAAGTCCGGCCGACCGGCATGGCCTTGACGACGCGCCCTCGTCCCCCGCGCCTGCCCCACGCCGCCTGAGAGGGGCCGCAACATGCCGTCCCGGTTTCGCGTTGACACCGGGGTTCCGATCTGCAATCTGATGCCTACCATGGGAAGAGTCCCCGGCGCGGCCGACGTCTTGGCGTCGCGGCGGCGGCCGGACGAAGAGTTGACCACAACCTGCGGACAGGAAGGAAGGCATGACCAACAAAGGATTCGCGGCGGGCATCCTGGCCCTGGCAGTACTTTTCGCAACGTTCGGCCCGGCCCAGGCCGGCAACGCCCCGGCCGCCACCGCCAGGACGGCCGGCAACACCCCGCCAAACCAGACGCCCGGCTTCAAAAACGGGCTGCCGACGCGGATAGGCTCCATCAGCATCCAGAAAATCTTTGAAAGTTCCCCCAGGATGCACGGCATCCTGACGGCCCTGGATCAGGCGACCAGCGACGAAGAGCGCGACAAGGTCCGTCTGGAGCAACTCCAGCCGCAGCTCAACGGCCTGCGGGACATCGTCGCCCTCTACGCCAAGCAAAACGGCTACCCCATCATCCTCGAACGCGCCTTTTTCGAGTACTATCTGCAAACCGGCCGCATCAGCGAGGAGAGCCTGGGGTATTGCGAAGAGCGCTACACCGTCCCCTTCATCGCCATGCTCCGCACGCCGGAAGGCAAGGCCTACGCCCAGCAGCTCAAGCCCGTCGATCTCGACAACGCCATCATCCAGCTGTTCCAGTAGCCGGCCAGGGGCGCGGCATGCCCCCGGACGCTCGCCGGTCAACGCGTCTCGAAACCCACGGTCATGGCCCACTGCCCCGGCGCGGCAGCGGACATGGCCGTGGTCCCGGGCGGGATGGAAAGCTGCGGCAGGCTGCGGCCGTCAACGGCCACGGCCATTGCCATGGGCATCTCCGGCGAGGACCACAGTTGCGCGCCGTCGCCGGACAGGCGCAGGCGCAACCGGATCGTGCCCACGGCCCCGTCCAGGGAAACCGCTGCCCGCCGGGTCACCCCAAGCCCATCCCAACGGCCAGATTTCGTGGAAGAAAATACATCGACCACCCGATACGGCTCCTCCCCGACGGCCACTTCGGCCGTGGCCGCGTTATTTCCGGCCGGATCGCCAAAAAGCCGCGGAAACCAGGTCAGCTCCAACTGCCCGGCCGGATAGCCGCTGGTCAGTTCGTACACGACTTCGCAGGGTTTCGCGTCCAGGCAGGTCAGCACCGGCTCGCCGGGCTTCTTGACGGCCGTGGCCCCGGGGGCGCTCGCCCCGGGAGCGTAGCCGGCGTCGGTGAAAAGCGGGGCCAGCAGCACCGCGCCCGGGCCGCGCGGGCGCAGGGACGCCGTCAGGATCGCCGGTCCGGCCAGGGGAATCTGGAAACGCGTCTCCCCCAGGGCCACGGCCGCGCCGCCGGGATCGCCGGCCAGGTCCAGGCGTTTAACGACCTGGGGAGCCGCGCCGGGGTTGGCCAGATCGAGCCGGGCGTCCGCAGCCAGGCGGCCGGCGCTGGGACAGGGACGGCCGGCGGGGTCGAGGACGTAGCGGTCGGGAAAGATCGTGCCGGCCGGACAGGCCGCAACCAGCGTGTTGGCCGCCAGCCGCCGCTCCCGCTCGAGCGCGGCGTCGGCCGTGCCGGGATCGCCGGACACAGCGAAACGGGCGGCCAGCCGCGTCAGCGCCACCGGTCCCTGATTGGCTCCGGGCCGGAAATACAGGCGCAGGGTCAGCGACCGGGCCGGCGGCGGTGGACTGTCGGCGTCGTAGGGCGTCAGGCTCTCGCTGTCCGGGCCGACCAGGGCGATGACCCGGCCGGACGGAGCCTGGCCGGGATAGGCGGCCGCTTTGAAGTCGAGCTCCAGATCCGCCAGGGAGACGAGCTGGCCCGGCAGGGGCGTGAACACATAGACCGCCTCCCCGGCCCGGCCGCTGTCGGCCAGGACCAGGGAGGAACCGGTGGCCCGGATGTTGCGGCTGCTGCTGAGTTGGGCAAAGGCGGCGTCCGGCGCGAAAGCGGCCGTAAACGACGCCGGCGGCAACAGCGGCGCGGCATTGGCCAGGGACGTCCGCCAGATCGCGGCCCGGGCCAGCTCGGTCACCGGCGTGGCCCCGGCCGGCGGCGACAGGCCGGGCGCTTGCGGGACCAGCAGCAGCTCGTCCCGGGCCCGCCGGCCGTTTGGACCGTCGTCGGGCAGGGCCGGCAGAAACACCCCCGGCAGATACCAGCGGACGAAGGTCTCGAAATAGGGCCGCGTCCAGGGATCGGACTCGCCCCACAAGGCCAGGGCCGTGGCCGGCCCGGCAGCGGCGCGCAAAGCGGCGGCCAGGGTATTGAGCCGGCTGTCGTCGCGGCGGTAGAAAAACGGAACAACGCCGAGGCTTGGCGCGGCCAGGGCCAGCCCCAATGCCAGGGCCAACCCCTGGGCCGACG
This sequence comes from Acidobacteriota bacterium, assembly GCA_046567015.1. Lineage (GTDB taxonomy): Bacteria > Desulfobacterota > Desulfovibrionia > Desulfovibrionales > Desulfovibrionaceae > Solidesulfovibrio. The sequence continues at coordinate 6,527 of JBKICS010000306.1, forward strand.
CCCGGCCCCAGGCGGCCCCGCGCAGCCGGTCGGTCAAAACGGCCAGCCCAAGGCCGGCGGCGAGCAGCGCGGCAAAGAGGCAAGGCAGCACATAGCGCACCTGAAAATGATGGGCGCTGTTGGCCCGGCCCCAGGCCAGGCCGAAAAAGACCAGAAAAAGCAGGGCAATGATCACCGCCCCCCGCCGCCGCTCCGCACACGTCAGCCCCAGGGCCAGGCCGATCACAGCCGGTGCGCCAAGCAGCCAGGGCAGTTCCGGCTGCCCGAGAAATGGAGCGTAATAGGTGGAAAAAACAGAAAATACGCTTGTAAGGGTCGAGCCCAGCGGCGGCCGCACCGGGGTGGCGGCGGCAAGCAGATAGGAACGCATGCCGCCGGTTGCCGCAAGCCACGGCCAAAAGGCGGCAAACGCGAGCGCCAATGCCCCGGCCAGACCCAAAAGCGTGCGCTTTGGCGGCACGGCCCCGGCAACCGGCCAGAAAAGCGCCAGGGCCGTGACGGCCACGGCCACAACCAGGGTCGCCGCCGTCAGATAGGACGTATACAGCCCGGCCGCCAAGGTCAGGGCGAACACCGCCCAGTCCCGGCGATGGCCGCCCGCAAGCGCCCGAAAAAGCGCCAGCAACGCCCCGAGCGTCAGCGCCCCGAACAGGGCATAGAGTCGCACCTGCTGGCTGACGTCGATATGGTACAGGTTGACAGCCAGGGCCGCCCCGGCAAACAGACCACAGACCGGCCCCCCCAACCGCTTTCCCAGCCAGTAGGCCAGCGGCGCGCAGGCCGCCCCGGCCAACGCCGCCGGCAACCGGACCCAGAAATCGCTATGCCCGCCAAGGGCGACCACGGCGTGGACCACCAGATAGTACAGCGGCGGCTGGAAATCGATAAACGGCGGATACTGCCTGGCGGCGGCGGCCAGCACCTCCGACCAGGACGGCTCCAGGCTGCGGGCCAGGGTGGTCAGCTCGTCGTAAAAAGCCATGGACGGCCCGCTCAACTCGTAGAGACGCGGCAGGAGGGCCAGCAGAAAAAGGGTCAGCGGCCAGTGGTGCTTCAGGAGAGTTGCAAACCTGGACAAGAGAAGATGCCTCCGGCGGCCTAAGGGAGTGACCTCCCTTTGGAAACCCTTCTAAGGAAAGGATAAAAGTCGGGCGATTAAGGGTTGGACGCGTACTCGACGAATGAAAAATGCAGGCGACACGCCGAGGAACAAATCTTTGGCTTTATACCGTTGCCAAACGATGCAACAACATGATTTCTATTGTCAGCAGATGGAATAAACTTGAAACCTATGGCTCTAAGAAAAAGTTATTGACGACAAACATCCTCACCAAACTCGCTGGAATCATTTTTGTATAAATCGTAAAGATATGGCTCAATAGTCCAGTAGCTGCACTTTGGCGCAGACACATGGGGGCTATTCCCTCTATCATCCGAAGAACAGGCTTTATCCGTCAGGCGTTTTGCCAATCCTTTTCGCTGCTCTGCTTTATAATGACATTTTATCAAAAATTCTAAATCCTTTAGAACAAGTGGAGATTCGGCGAAATCAGAATGGCCGATCAGAGAACTATTGGCTTGTGATATGTCTATCGTATCAATCCCGTCCCTCACGAACGGAGACTTTCCAACTTCACCAATTCGTTGATATTTATGTTTGTATTCGGAGTATCCCAGGGCAACATCCTCTGATGATGCATATATTGTGGTAAAAATTTTATTATCAACAAGCATTTTCGCCACACTTCTGTTAAAGTAATCATAATCCAAATCGGCCGCCGCAAGAATCACGCCCGCTATCTTGTTTATCTGGAATTCTTTCGTATACTTACAACGCCCACCCAAGTCTTTTTCTTCGCTCGGATTGGCTGCAATTACATCCGCCAGTGATCGCATCAAAATGCGCGTACCCATGCTGTGCGCCAACAAATATATTTTTTTACCATCTGTTTTACA
>JBKICS010000307.1:0-2623 GCA_046567015.1 Acidobacteriota bacterium
GGGGCCTGAGGCCCCCGGACCCCCCGCATGGGGAAAGGTTTTAAAGGGGTTTTGGGCAGGGAGCGGTATATTGGTCGGGTGTCGTCCGGGCAAACCGGCGAAAGTGCTTCGCGAGAGCCGCCTTTGTTCCAGCGGCAAGGGAGTTCCGCCCTCCCGGCCCTTACCTGACACGGGCAAGACGAGCCAGGCACGGCGACAAGAGCCGGTGGGGCAGCGTCCTTCCAGGTCGGCGCGGCAGCGCCTGCTACAATCCGGCTTCCTTGAAAATTTCGGTCAAACGACGCCTGTTCATGCCCAGATCGCTGCGCCCCACCCGGGAGGCGGAACGGGCATGGAGCAGGCCGGCGGCCGGATCGTAGAGAAATTCCATGTCGTCGATGAAGCCGAACCGGGACGAGCGGGCCGTGGCCTGGATGTAACGCTCGGTAACGGCCACCACGGCATAGCCGCCGTGGCGCAGCGCGGCTTCCAGGGCCGGGATGGGATTTTCCACGCAGGCGCGCGGCGCGATATAATGGATTACGTCGTTTTTATGCGTCGTGGTCGACACCCAGTTGGGCTTGCTGTCCCCCGTGCGCAACGGTCCGCCAGTCGGCGACACCGAGGGCGGCATCCGCCGGCTCACCGCGCCAAGCCAGATGAACACCCCAACGCCAAGCACCACCACGACCAGCAGTATGATTGCCGCCACCTGGCCCACGGCCTCGAAAAACCGCACCAGGGCGCGAAGCGTATCCATCATGTGACGTCGTCCTCCGTCTCCCCAGGGGAGCCGTTGCCGTACAAGGCTTCCAGAATAAGCGGCCGCAGCTCGTCGTCGGGCAGGGTCAGCCCGGTCCACAAGCGGAACTGCTCCACCGCCTGATAGAGAAACATCTCGATGCCCGGCACCACGCAGGCCCCGGCCGCCATACCGTCCAGAACCAGCCGCGTGTCGTGGGGATTATAGACCAGATCGTACACTACTGTCCCCGACGTCAAGGCCTCGGCCGGAAAGGGCGACACGCCCTCAAAGCGGCCGGCCATGCCCATGGGCGTGGCATTGGCGACCAGCTCGGCTCCGTAGCCGCCCCGCTCGTCCCAGGGCACGGGCATCGCGCCGAACTCCGTGGCCAGAGCCTGGGCCTTCTCGAAGCTTCGTCCGGTCACGCCGACCTCGGGAACGCCAAGCCGCGTCAGCCCGGCCACCACGGCCCGAGCCGCGCCGCCGGCCCCGATCACCAGGGCCTTTCGCGGCGAGATTCCCCGCACGACCAGCGGCCGGCTGAAGCCTTCCACATCGGTATTGTCGGCCCAAAGCACGCCGTTGCGCCAATAGAGCGTATTGACCGCCCCGACCGAGCGGCCCAGCTCGGTCACCTCGTCCACATAGGCCATGACCGCCGTCTTGTGCGGAATGGTGACGCTCAAGCCCTCGATGGGCGTCTCCCGAAACCGGGCCATGAACGCCGCCAACTCTTCCGGCAGTGTCGGCCAGGGCCGGTAGCGCGCATCCAGATCAAAACGCGAAAACCCCCAGTTGTGCACCAGGGGGCTTAAGGTATGGCCCAACGGATGGCCTATGATCCCGAATTGCCGTTGCATGGCTGTCCTTCCCCCCATTTTCCCGTCAAGGGGGTCCGGGGGGGATTATCCCCCCCGGCCGCCGGAGGCATCTTACTCTCTTCTCTTCTCTTCTCGTCACTTACCCCTTCACCGCCGCAGCGCCGGCGCGCAGGGCTTCGGCGTTCTTGGGGATGAGGTGGCTGTAGTGCTTGGAGATGACATGGCCGAGGCTGTCTTCCACGGCCGAGAGCGGCAGCACGCCGGTGGCCTGGACGTAGGCCCCAAGCGCCACCATGTTGGCCATGCGGGTATTGCCGAGGCTGTCGGCGATTTCGTTGGCGGCCACGGGGACCACGCGGACGCGGGCGGCGTCGGCCAGGGCCGGGTCCACCAGCGAGGAGTTGACCACGAGCACGCCGCCGTCCACGAGCTGGGGCTGGAACTTGTCCAGCGACGGCCGGTTCATGATGATAAGGCTTTTGGGACTGCGGATAATCGGCGAACCGATGGCGTCGTCGGAGACGACGACGGTGCAGTTGGCCGTGCCGCCGCGCATTTCCGGTCCGTAGACCGGGATGTAGGTGACGTTTAACCCATGTTCCATGCCGGCGTAGGCCAGCAGGTTGCCGATGAGCATGACGCCCTGGCCGCCGAAACCGGCGATGATCACGTCCTGGTAGAGGCTCACGGCTATTCCTCCTTGGCTGCGTCCTTAAAGACGCCGAGCGGGAATTCAGGAATCATTTCCTTGGCGATGCGTTCGTTGGACGCCACGGACGAGAGCTTCCAGTTGGTGGGGCAGGTGGCCAGGATCTCGACGAAGCCGAAGCCTTCGTCATGTATCTGGGTCTCGAAGGCCCGGCGGATGGCCCGTTTGGTCTGGGCCATGTTCTTGACGTTGTTGACGGCCGTGCGGGCGCAGTAGGCCACGCCTCCCAGGTTTGCTATGATCTCGGCCATGTGCATGGGACCGCCTTCGCGTTCCAGGCAGCGGCCGCCCGGGCAGGTGGTGGTCTTCTGGCCGATCATGGTGGTGGGGGCCATCTGGCCGCCGGTCATGCCGTAGACGGTGTTGTTG
>JBKICS010000308.1:0-2889 GCA_046567015.1 Acidobacteriota bacterium
TCCCTCGGGCCTCGGCCCGAGGGAAAAAGCGCTCCCCAGAAAGGAAGGATACGGGAAGGAAACAGCGCGCGCCGCAGACCTGGTGGGGTTTGCAAAGGGGCTCAGCCCCTTTGCCCGCCGGAGGCCTCTTTTCCCCCTCACATCCCGGCGCGCACTTCGTGCGCGGCGGCGGCGGCAAGCGGCGGGGGGCACAGGGCTGGGGCGGGATCACAGGGTGTTGCCGTTGCGGACGGCACATGCAGCGGGCACGGCTTGGCGGCGGTCCGGGGCTGGATCACGCGTTCCGCCACCAGGGCGATGAGCCCGGCCAGGCAGAGGAGTTCCAGTCCGACCAGGGGAGCCAGGTCCAGATGGAGCCAGGCATGGTGGCCGGCGAGCTCCCGGATGGCCCGGTAGAAGTCCGGCGTGCCTGTCTCCTGGGCCGGGAGGACGTTGTAGGCGCCGTCCAGGAAGGCGACGTTGGCGATGAGGGCCAGCAGCAGCAGGGCATAGGTTCCGGCCCGCCGTCCGAGCAGGGCCGGCCCCAGGAGCAGGCCGCCGAAAGTGACCGGCAGGGCCAGCATGCCGTACCAGGCTCCGGTAGTGGGAAAACCCCAGCGCGCCGTGGAATGCAGGGCGTGGTAGGCCAGGGCCAGCGCCGTGGCCCCCCAGAGCAGCAGCAGCGGTCGCGACGTCGCAACCAGCCGGGCGGCTTCCCGCCGCGAGGCGCGGCGCGACAAGGCCGCGCCCAGGGCCAGGAGGCAGACCGAGACGCCGGTTTTAAACCCCAGGTTGACCCAGTCCGGGGAGCGCAGGTTGGACCAGCCGGCCAGGTGGGGCGTGGCGTTATAGAGGAGGGGATTGCGAAAGACGCCGTAACCGAGCTTGGCGACCGCGCCGAGGATCTTGGCTGGGCCGTAGCCCTGCTTGCTGTTCATGACCGCTTCCTGCATGGCCGTGGGCTGGCCGTAGCGGGCCAGGTTGGCGGCATGATTCCAGCCGGCGACAAGCAGATACCCGCCGGCCAGCCAGACCAGGCAGGCCAGGGCGGCCCGGCGGCGGCGCAGACGCCAGCCCTGCCACGCCACCGCCAGCCCCAGAGCCAAAACCAGGGCCAGGGTCGTGGCCTTGGCCAGGACAGCCAATCCCGTCAGCGCGCCGAGCAGGGCATAGCGCCGCCACAGCTTCGGCCCCGGGAAGCCTCGGGGAGCCAGGGCCGCGACGTAATAGACCAGGGCCAGCGTGCCCAGGAACAGCGCCAGGGCGTCGTTGGAGAAGCGCACGCAGTTGAAATAGACGTAGGAAAAACTGCACAGAAGCAGCAACACACCGTCCGGCAGCCAGCCCAGCCGTCCGTCCCGGTGGACCACCCGGCGCAGCAGGCGATGCCACAGGAAAAGCGTTCCCAGGAGCAGCGCCCCGTTGGCCAGGCGCACCCCGTCGGCCCAGGCGAGCAGGCGGTCCGGGTCGGACCCGGCCAGAAACCGCGCCGCCAGATGGTAAAACAGCGGCCCGTGCTGGGCCTCGTACAAAAACAGGTCGAAGCGCTTGACCGGCTCGGCCGAACAGGCCGGGTCCGTGCCGGGATAGGGCTTGGCGTCGATGCCGCGCAGCATGGAAAGCGAGGCCGTGGGATGGGGGTGGGCGGTAATAAACGGGACCAGCTCCCGGGGCATGGGCGTGCGCGGCGTCGGCATGTGGCCGGTCTTGTGGACGAAGTAGGCCACAGCCAGGTGCGGCAACTCGTCCCAGCCGTTAAACGGCATCTGGATCTGGGCCACGCCAACGACCCGCAGGGCGGCCAGCAGCAGCGCCAGGGGCACGACCCAGCGCCCTGGTTGCACCATATCACCCCAACGCCATAAATCCGCTGCTTTGTCCATGCCTTGCCCTGTGCCCGGCGGGCGGGATAGCCCGGCCCCGTGCCGCGCCTGCTTCCGCCCTGTTCCCGGTCTGCTCCGGCAGCAGGCACGTCACGCCCGCCCCGGACTTGCCGGGGTAGACGTCGGCGGCGCGTTCCCGGTTACGCTGGATGGGTCACAATCCGGCAGCGCGCCGGCATGTTGCGCCGAGGTGACGAGCATTTTCCCAGGGCCAGAGACGTTGTCACCCAAACGACACAAACCGTTCTCCGTTTTGCGGCTGTTTCCACGTAGCAAGGCGGCAATCCCAGCCAAACCGGGATACAAGCCTCACTCCGGGACATGCCATGACGCTCAAATACAAACTCATCATCTTCTGCCTGGCCATCAGCATCCTGCCCCTGGCCGCCACCGCCGTGGTCAGCCTGAGGCAAGCCGGCGGCATCCTCGGCGAGCAGGCCTTCGCCGGCCTGGCCGCCGCCCGGGACAGCCGCAAGCAAGCCCTGGAAGCCGCCGCCGCCACCTGGCTTCGCGAGGCGGCCATCCTGGCCAAGGTCAAGGAAGTCTACAACGGCGTCGGCATGCTGCGGGACCATTTCATGCTCGGCAAACCCGGGGAGCGCGTGGACCCGGGCACGGCCGAATACAAGGATCTGGCCGACTACGTGGCCCCGCCCTTTGCCCCCTTCACCGAGGTGCTGGGCTTCGAGGACGCGCTGATCGTGGCCGACGACGGCCGGGTCTATTACGGGGCCAAGGGCGGCAAGGAAGTGGGCGAGGATCTCAAAGCCGGGCCGCTCAAGAACTCCAGCCTGGCCGCCGCCTGGAAGGGGGCCATGGCCGGCAAGGTCGTTTTCGCCGATTTCGCGCCGTATGCCCCCCTTGGCGGCGAGCCGGCCGCCTTCGTGGCCGCGCCGATAAAAAACCACACTGGCACCATGATCGAGGCCGCCGCCATCCTGCGTGTGCCCAGGGCCGAGCTGGCCCGCATCATGGGCCAGAGCGAAGGCACAGGCACCGCACGGGAATTCCTGCTCATCGGCGCCGA
>JBKICS010000309.1:0-2883 GCA_046567015.1 Acidobacteriota bacterium
GTGAGTACGATTCGAGCATGTCGCATCGTCGCTCCATGGTTCGGGACGACTGGCCTTTGACGCCGACATCGGGGGAGGATGCCTGGGGAGGCGGCGGGGCCTATGGGCCGGGCAGGGAGTGTCCGGCCGTCATGATCGTCCGCGTTGGTGGAGTGGCTCGCGTGGCGCGAGGCAATGCCCCGTTGGCCGACATTCGGACACGGGGCGACGCGCCTGTGGCGTCGTCGTTGGTTCAGGCAGGCCGCCGACGAAAGTGGCGATCACTGCTTGTATCTTGAGTATGGCGTCTGGTGCAAAATCTGTCAAGACGGGGCCGGACTTCGCTCCGCTCCAAAAAAGCGGCAGGATGCTGGGGCGTTGGTGGGGATGGTCGTGATCCGCGCCCCAGGGCGCTGTGCTAACGCCCTGGGGATGCGGGTTTTTCTATTGGGGAGGCCAAGCGTTATTTTGGCTAACCGGCCTTGGAATCGTCGCCGACCGGGGGCGTCGGGGCCGACTTCTCCGCCGTCTCGGCCGTCGGTTCGGCGTCCGGGGCCTCGGGCTCGCCCGGGGTATCCGGCGATTTGGGCGGTTCGCCGGCCGCCTTGGCCGCAGCGGCCTCGGCCTGCCGCCGGGCTTTTTCTTCCTTGCGCGGCTTGTCCACGAACCAGGACACCCAGATGCCCACCTCGTACAGGACGACCATGGGGCCAGCCATGAGCAGCTGGTTGATGGCGTCCGGGGTGGGGGTCAGGATGGCCGAGACGATAAAGCTCAGCAGGATGGCCCAGCGGCGAAACTTGCGCAGGGCCTTGGTGGAAACCATGCCGAGGCTCGTCAGGAAGAAGATGAAGACCGGCAGCTCGAAGATCAGGCCGAAAGCGAACAGCAGGGTCACGGCCAGGGAGAAGTAGGCGCTGATGGTCGGCATCACCGTGATGTAGTCCGAGGCGTAGTCCACGAAGAACTTGAACCCGAAGGGGAAGACCACGAAATAGCCGAACAGCGCGCCGGCGACGAAGCAAAACGCCGTGGCCACGGCCACCGGGATGATGATCTTGCGCTCTTCCTTGTACAGGCCCGGGGCCACGAACTGCCACAGTTGATAAAAGATGTAGGGGCTGGCCACGAACGCGCCGGCCACCAGGGCCAGCTTCATGACCGTGAAAAAGGTCTCGGGCAGGCCGGTGGCGATGAGCTTGCTGCCGGCCGGCATCACGTCGGTGAGCGGCTTGAGCAGGATGCCGAGCAGCCGTTCGGCAAAGGAGTAGCTTAGGGCAAAGCCGACGCCCACGGCGATGAGACAGCGCACGAGCCGGGTGCGCAGTTCCAGCAGATGTTCCAGCAGGGGCGCTTCCTTCATGTCCGAGGCCTTGGCCGCCTCGGCCGGGGAGACGGTCCCGGCCACGGCCGGGGGCGTTTCAGCGGTCCCGGCCTCCGGCGTGGGGAGGGCCGGGGTGGTCGCGGCGTCGTTTTCGGGGCCTGGGGACTCGGGGGCAGCGGTGATTTCGGGCGTTTCGGTCATGCGCTCCTCTTTTCCGGCGGGGGACGAAATTGGACAGCCTGTCGCGCCTTCGCGGTTACGGCAGGATGGGATTCGGGTCAAGGGGAAGGGACAAAACAGGAAGTCGCCCCGGGCTTACAGCTCCACCTGCACCCCCAGTTCCACCACCCGTCCGGGCGGCAGGCCGAAATAGGCCGTGGCCGGTCGGGCGTTGCGGGACATGAGGGCGAAAAGGCTCTTGCGAAAGCCGGCCATCTTGGCCTTGCCCGTGGTGAGCAGGCTTTCGCGGCCCAGGAAAAAGGTGGTGTCCGCCGGCGGATCGATGGGCACGCCCTGGGCCCTGGCCTGGGCCATGATCTCGGGGACGTTGGGCGTTTCCATGAAGCCGTAGCGGGCCACCATGCGGAAAAAGCCCAGTCCCAGATCCTGGATGTCCAGGCGGGCCTCTTCGGCCATGGTGGGCACGTCCGTGGCGGTGATGCTCAGGATCACCACATTCTGGTGGAAGATCTTGTTGTGCTTGTAGTGGTGCAGCAAGGTGACCGGCGTGCCCTGGGGGGAAAGGGACATGAAGACCGCCGTGCCCGGGACGCGGATGGGATTTTTGGTGGCTACCTCGGCCAAAAACACGCGCAGGGGCACGGTGGTGGCCATGGCCAATTGGCGCAGGGCCTTGCGTCCGTCTTCCCAGGTGGCCATGGCCATGACGATGATCGCGGCGATGAGCAGGGTGAACCAGCCGCCGTCGGCCACCTTGAGGAGGTTCGAGCTGAAATAGGCCAGGTCGAAGGCCAGGAAGATGATGACCGGGGGCAGAACCCGGGCCAGGGGCTGTTTCCAGGTCCAGCGGGCCACGAAAAAATACAGGACAGAGGTAATGCCCATGGTGGCGGTGACGGCGATGCCGTAGGCGGCGGCCAGGCGGCTGGATTCCCCGAAGGCGAGGGTCAGGCCGATGCAGGCCCACATGAGGGCGAAATTGACCTCGGGGATATAGATCTGGCCTTCCATGGCGCTGGAGGTGTGGACGATGCGCAGGCGGGGGCACACGCCGAGCTGGATGGCTTGCCGGGTGAGGGAAAAGACGCCGGAAATGAGCGCCTGGGAGGCGATGACCGTGGCCGCCGTGGACAGGGCGGCCATGGGGTAGAGCAGGGTATCGGGCACCAGGCTGTAAAAGGGGTTGGGGGCGATGCCCGGATCGAGGAGCAGGCCCGCGCCCTGGCCGAAATAGTTGAGTAAAAGGCAAGGGAAGACGATGAGCAGCCAGGAATACTGGATGGGCCGGCGGCCAAAATGCCCGAGGTCGGCATAGAGGGCCTCGCCGCCGGTGATGCAAAGGACCACCGAACCCAGGACCACCACCCCGTGCATGTGGTTTTCCAGGAAAAAATTATAGG
>JBKICS010000310.1:0-7064 GCA_046567015.1 Acidobacteriota bacterium
TGGAGCGCCATGGCGGCAACCGCAATGCCGCCTGCCGGGAACTGGGAATTTCCAAGGACACCTTGCGTCGCATCCTGGGACGGCGCGATGAGGACTATTAATGCGTCTTATCTGCATGTTGGCGGACGAAAAATGCGTTTCGTAACGGACCGCGACCCTGGGGGCCGGGCATGGCCAAGCTGAAGGCCCGGGCGGATCAACTCGTGTGCGAGCAAGGGCTGGCCGAGAGCCGGGAGCAGGCCAAGCGGCTGATCATGGCCGACCAGGTGCGCGTTGTCGGCAGCGACGGCCGGGAGTCGCCCGTGGACAAGCCGGGGCGTCTGTTCATTGCCGCCACGGTATTCGTCCTGAAGCAGGGGGAGCGCTACGTCAGCCGGGGCGGGGGCAAGCTGGAGACGGCCATCGAGGCCTTCGGCCTGGATGTGTCGGGCCTGGTCGCCCTGGACGCCGGGGCGTCCACGGGCGGGTTTACCGACTGCCTGCTCCAGCACGGCGCGGCGCGGGTCTACGCCGTGGACGTGGGCACGGCCCAGCTCCACGAGAAGCTGCGGGCCGATCCCCGGGTGGTGTCCATGGAGAACGTCAATCTGCGCCATGCCCCGGCCGAGCTCATTCCCGAGCCGGTGGACATCATCGTGGCCGACGTGTCGTTTATCTCGCTGACCAAGGTGTTGCCATCGTGTTTGACGTTTTTGCGACCGGGCGGACTGGTCGTGGCCCTGGTCAAGCCGCAGTTCGAGCTATCCCCGGACAAGATCGGCAAGGGCGGCGTGGTGCGCGACGCGGCGCATCAGCAGGAGGCCGTGGACGCGGTGACGGCCTTTGCCGCAGGCGAACTGGGACTCGTCCTTCGCGGCGTGGTCCCATCCAAGGTCAAGGGACCGAAGGGAAATCAGGAATATCTGGCGGTGTTTGACCGGCCGGAGAGCGGGGCGGCGGGGTAGGGCTCAATTGTGACGATTGCTTGCCTGGGGCTTGCGCCCAGGACGGTTCCTTGCGACAGAGTCGTCGGAGCCGCCCGAACCACTGTTGGCGGCGGGCACGTCTTTCCCTGGAACAGCCCAAAGGAGTATTCCCCATGTCCATGACCGTCAAGGATGCCATTGCCGCGCGCCACAGCGTGCGCGCCTTTGCTCAGGAGCCGCTTGCCGAAGCGGACCTGCTCGAACTGTTGGAAGCCGGCCGCAACGCCCCCTCCAGCCTCAATTCCCAGCCCTGGCGCTTTCGGGTCGTGACCGAGCCGGCCGATCTGGCCTGGTTCGGCACCTCCGAAGCCACCCGCAAGCAGGCCTGGTTGGCCGGAGCCCCGGCCATCATCGTCTGCTGCGCCGATTTGGAGCACTACGTCAAGGATTCCCAGTCAGCGGCGTTTTTCTACCGCGACAACAAGATCATCGGCGGCGAGACCATGGACGGCATCGACGCCTATGTGGCCAAGCAGGCCGCCGCCGACGAGGCGGCCAGGTTCGGGGCCTGCGCCATGAACGTGGCCCTTGCCGTGTCGTTTATGATGCTGCGGGCCGTGGAGCTGGGCCTTGGCACCTGCTGGGTCGGCATGTTCGACGAGGCCAACATCAAGGCGCGGCTCGCCATTCCGGCCGGCTGGCGCATCGTCAACCTGCTGGCTGTCGGCCGCCCGGACGAGCCGGTGGTCTACCCCAGGAAGCGCAAGGCCCTCGAGGAGATTGTCCGCAAATAGCGCCGCGCCGCAGGCGGGAGGCCGAGGCCGACCGGCCCCCCGTTGCACTCCCTGGGAAATCTCGTACACTCCCGCCAAATCCGCCTCTTGGCGGGAAGTACCGCACGCCCCAAGGAGTGTCGCCATGTCGCAGCGCGTCGCCGTCGCCGGCCTGTCCGTCGAGAAAACGCTTTATGACGTCATAGCCAGCGAAATCCTGCTCGCAACCGGCCTAACAGCCGAGTCCTTTTTTGCCGCCCTGGCCGGATTGGTCGCCGATTTCGGTCCCCAAAATCGCGAATTGCTGGCCAAACGCGATGCCATGCAGGCCGCCATCGACGTCTGGCACCGCGAGCGCCAGGGCCAGACCCACGACCCTGAAGCCTACAAGTGCTTCCTGGCCGGCATCGGCTACCTGCTGCCCGAAGGCCCGGATTTCACCATCGAAACCAGCGGGGTGGACCCGGAAATCGCCAGCATCGCCGGCCCCCAGCTCGTCGTGCCCATCACCAATGCCCGTTACGCCATAAACGCCGCCAACTCCCGCTGGGGCAGCCTCTACGACGCCCTCTACGGCACCGACGTCATCCCGGAAACGGGCGGCGCGACCAAGGGACCGGGCTACAACCCGGTGCGCGGCGCGGCTGTCGTGGCCTATGCCGCCGGTTTCCTCGACCGGGCCGTGCCCCTGGCTAAGGGGAGCCACGGCGAGGTTGTGGCCTACGCCGTGGCCGGAAACGGGCTCGCCGCGACTCTGGTCGACGGCGCGAGCACCGGTCTGGCCCGGCCGGAACAATGCGTCGGATACCTTGGATCCCCGGACGCGCCCAAGGCCGTGTGTCTGGTCAACAACGGCCTGCACATCGAACTGCTTTTTGACCGCGCCCATCCCGTGGGCGCGGCCAGTCCCTCGGGCCTCAAAGACGTGGTGCTGGAAGCGGCGATGACCACGATCCTCGACTGCGAGGATTCCGTGGCCGTGGTGGACGGCCCGGACAAGGGGCTGGCCTACGGCAATCTGCTGGGCCTATTCCGGGGCGAGCTCACCGCCTCCTTTGAAAAAAGCGGGCGCACCGTCTCGCGCGGGCTGGCCGACGACCGGGTCTTCACCGCCCCGGACGGCGCGAGCCTGACCCTGCCCGGACGCAGCCTCATGCTGGTGCGAAACGTCGGCCACCTCATGACCACCGACGCGGTCCTCGACGCGGCCGGGGCCGAAATCCCCGAAGGCATGCTCGACGCCATGGTAACCGGGCTGGTCGGCCTGCACGACGTGCGGGGCCTGGGAAGCAGGCGCAACTCCCGGGCCGGCAGCGTCTACATCGTCAAGCCCAAGATGCACGGACCAGACGAAGTGGCCTTTGCCTGCGCCGTGTTCGCCCGGGTGGAAGAGGCGCTTGGCCTACCGCCGCTGACGCTTAAAATCGGCGTCATGGACGAGGAGCGGCGCACGTCGCTTAATCTCAAGGAATGCGTGCGGGCCGCCAAGGACCGCATCATTTTCATCAACACCGGCTTTCTCGATCGCACGGGCGACGAGATCCACACCGTCATGGAAGCCGGGCCGGTGGTCGGCAAGAACGACATGCGTTCCCAGGCCTGGATGGCCGCCTACGAGGACGGCAACGTGGACGTGGGGCTTCTCTGCGGCTTTTCGGGCAAGGCGCAGGTCGGCAAGGGCATGTGGGCCAAGCCGGACCGCATGGCCGAGATGGTGGAAGCCAAGATCGACCATCCGCGCGCCGGGGCCAACTGCGCCTGGGTGCCGTCGCCGACGGCCGCCACGCTGCATGCCATGCACTACCATGCCGTGGACGTTTTCGCCCGCCAGCGTGAGCTGGCCAAGCGCCAACGCGCCGACCGGGAAATCCTGCTCACCCTGCCGCTTCTGGGCCAGTCCCGGCCAAGCCCCGAGGACGTGACCCGGGAGCTTGAGACCAACTGCCAAAGCATCCTCGGCTACGTCTCGCGCTGGGTGGACCAGGGCATCGGCTGTTCCAAGGTGCCGGATTTAAACGATGTGGGGCTCATGGAAGACCGGGCCACCCTGCGTATTTCCAGCCAGCACATCGCCAACTGGCTGCGCCACGGCATCTGCACCAAAGCCCAGGTGCTGGCCGTGCTGGAACGCATGGCGGCGGTGGTGGACCGCCAAAACGCCCTGGACCCGGCCTACCGCCCCATGGCCCGGGACTTTGCCGGCTCCGTGGCCTTTGCCGCGGCCAGGGATCTGATTTTCCTCGGCCGGGAGCAACCCAATGGCTATACCGAACCCATTTTGACGGCGAAACGGCGCCAGGCCAAGGCCCGGGGCTAGCCCGGTCCGGTCCGCAAACGCCGGGGGGCGTGGCTGCGTCTCGCGATTTCGCTTCGCGGAGCAGGGCCGCGTCGCGTCAGCCGCCACGGCGTTGTCCGTGCATAAGGAGACCGCCCATGCGGCAGTGTGTGAAACTGGTTTTGTTCCTTTTGATGCTGACCTTGGCCCTGCCGCCGTCCGTGCCGGCCTCCTCCGAGGGGGGGCACGGCGGCGGGGAATCGAAGAAAAAGGAAAAGGGCGATAAGAAGGAAGCCGGCAAGGTCGAAAACGGCGTCATCACCATCGGCCCGCTGGTGGTCAACGTCATGAGCAACAAGGGCTACCGGTTTTTTCGCCTGGAAATGATCGTGGAGTGCGCGGACAACGAGACGGCCGAGCGGTTGGTAAAAGCCGACGCCAAGGAGGAACTCGTCCTTCTGCTGTCGAACAAGATGGCTGACGACCTGCTCTCCAATTCCGGCAAGATGGTGCTGCGCAAGGAACTGATCGACCTTTTTTCCAAATACGCCGGCCAGGGCAAGGTGAAAAACCTCTATTTCTCGGAGTTCGTTTTTCAATAAGCCAGCCAGGACAGCCCACGGAGGTCGCATGTTTCACGATCTGTCGCCGGCCATGTTGACCCGCATGGCCGAACTCGAAGCCATCGACGCCGCCGACCGTACCGACGGCACGCCCCATGGCCGCCGGCTGCGCCAGATTCCCCCGGACACCGGGCGCTATCTGGCCATCCTGGCCGCCAGCGCCCCGGCCGGGCAAGTCGTCGAGGTGGGGACCAGCGCCGGCTATTCCGCCCTGTGGCTGTCCCTGGCCTGCCGGCAGCGGGGCGACCGGCTGCTCTCCATCGACCGCGATCCCGACAAGCTGGACCTGGCCCGGCAGACCATCGAGTTGACCGGCACGACCGACGTGGTGCGTTTGGTTGCCGGCGACGCCCTGGAGGTTCTGGCCGGCCTGGACGAGGTGGCCTTTGCCTTTGTCGACGCCAACCGCGACGTGCTGGAGGCCTGCGTGACGCTTTTGGCCGACCGGCTCGTGCCCGGGGGGCTTGTGACCGTGGATAACGTCATCAGCCACGCCGCAGAGATTCCGGGGGTGGTGGACCGCCTCCTGGCCGACCCCAGGCTCGACGCTGTGGTGGCGCCCATCGGTTCGGGCGTGCTCACGGCGCGCCGGGCCGGCCGCTGACGACATGGCCCATAATGCGTAACACAAAGCCGCTCTTGGCGTTTCAGATCGGGTTATGTTAGCCTGATCCGGCCGCCTGTCCATGGGGGCACGGGCCATCGGGAGGTGACCATGACCGGCGAGGTGATGAAATTTCTGGTCCTGACCCTGGCGCTGGCTGCCTGCCTGCTGACCGTCCAGGGCGGTCCCTGCCATGCGCGCCCGGGCGATCCGGCTCCGGCCATGGTCCTGGCCGCCGGCCCGGGCAAACACGTCATCAAGGCCGGGGATACGCTCAACCTGCTGGCCCTGCGCTACAAGGTGCCGGCCGCGTCCATTTTGCGGGCCAACCCCGGGCTCAATCCCACCCGCCTGCCCCTGGGCAAGGAAATCATTATTCCGACGGCGGCCAAGGCCGGTTCCGAACCTGCCGGCGCGCCGGCGGCCAAGGTTTCCGTTCCGACGTCCAGTCCGGCCGGCCAGGGCTTTGATCTGCGGCCGGAAAAAGCGCCGCAAGCCACCCCCCAGCCGGCCGCCGCGCCAAAGGGCCATGACCTGCCCGACGCCGTGGCCCCAAGGGCCGTTCCCGCTCCTGTTTCCGTTTCCGCCCCCGCCTCGACTGCCGTCGACGCCGGTGGCCGCGAACCGGCCGGGAACAACGATGCCGCCCCGGCGGCGCGGGAAGCCCCGGCCGACCGGACCGTCGCCGACGCCCAGCCCGGCCCGGCGGCCACGACCCGGGGGGGCTGGTCCATGAGCGCGGTCTGGGTGCTGGCCGGGGTCGTCGGCGTGGCCTTGGTGGTGGCCATCGCCTTGCAGGGCGTTCTGGCCAATGTGGCCGCCGGCCTCATGCTGCGCCTGCTGCGGCCGTTTCGGCCCGGGGACGCGGTGCTGCTGGCCGGCATCGTCGGCCGGGTGGAGGCCCTTGGCGGCTGCTACGTGGCCATCCGGTCCGAGGCCGGGGAGCGGGTGCTGGTGCCCAACGCCAAGGCGGCCAGCGAGATCGTGGTGGTGGCCAAGGCTGCGCTTAGGGACGCGGACAAGCGGGCGGATCGAAGCTGAGCCGGCCGTTTTTGAGGCGCGCGATGGTCTGCGTTTCCGGGATGATGTCGGCCAGATGGTGGACGGCGCAGACCACGGTCGCGCCGCTGCGGGCCGCCGCCGACACGGCTTCCATGGCCAGCCGCCGCGAGGCCGCGTCCAGGCCGGAAAAGGGCTCGTCGAGCAGCAGCAGCCGGGGATCGGCCACCATGGCCCGGGCCAGGAAAAGCCGCCGCGTCTGCCCGGCGGACAGCGCCCCCAGTCGCCGCGCGGACAGATCGGCCACGCCGAAATAGGCCATCCAGCGTCTGGCCGCCGCCAGATCCCGCTCGGTCGGCGCGGCATAGAGCCCGATGCTGGCCTGGATGCCCGAAACCACCAGCTCCAGGGCGGTGAGCGTCTTGTCGTAATCCGCCTCCAGCTCGAAAGACGCCATGCCGATGCGCCGGCGGATGTCGCGCAGGTCGGTGAGCCCCTCGGGCGCGGCCAGTCCCGGTCGTGTGGCCCGACCGCCCAGGGCCGGATGGTGTTCCCCGGCCATGAGCTTAAGCAGCGTGGTCTTGCCCGAACCATTGGCCCCCAGCACGGCCAGGTGGCCGCCCGGGGATACGGTCAGGTTGAGGTCGTCAAGGATCTTGCGGCGGTCGATGAAGACCGAGGCCCGCTTAAGGACGATCAGCGGCAGGCCGGGCGCAGCATCGGCGGCAAAGCAGGGCGGCTCGGGCAGGGGCTGGAGGGAGGGCGCCGCCGGCCGGGCCGCCTGGGCCTTGGGCCGGTCGTAGTGCTGCCGGGCCGCTTCGGCCGTTCCGGTAAAAACCTGTCGCCCGCCGTCCAGCACCACGCCCCGGGCCGAACCCGGCGGCA
>JBKICS010000311.1:0-1231 GCA_046567015.1 Acidobacteriota bacterium
CGCACCCGCGCCCCCAGGGCCGGATGGCGCGGCCCGGCCAGCACCGCCGCCGCCAGTCCCGGTTCCGGAGCCAGCCCCAGCCGGGCCACCCGGATGCCGGCCCGCCACAAGGGCAAGACCGCCGCAGCCAGGGCGGAAAGGGTCGTGTCCAGGGACCAGGGCGTGAAGCGGCCGGCCCGGTACAGCCCGGCCAGGGGCGTTCCGTCCACCACCAGACAGGGATGCAGGCGTGCGATTTCCGGGGCCAGGGCGCAGGTCTCGGCCACGTCCCGGGCCAGGTCGGCCGGGGCGTGGCCCGGCAGGCCGGGCAGCAGTTGCAGCCCGAGGCCCAGGCCGGCCGCCCTCACCCGGCCGGCGGCCCGGCGGCTGGCGGCGGCGTCGTGGCCTCGGCCGGCGGCGGCCAGCACGGCGTCGTCAAAGGTCTGGACCCCGATTTCCACCAGGGACAGGCCCAGCCCGGCCAGCCTGGCCAACAGCTCCGGGGAGCAGGCGTCGGGCCGGGTGGAGCAGCGCACCCGGCCAATGAGTCCCCTCTCACGAAATTGTTCGGCCACGGCCAGGAACCGGGCCGGCCAGGGCCAGGGCAGGGCGGTGAACACCCCGCCGTAAAAGGCCAGTTCGTACGGTCCCCGTCCGGCCCGGGCCGCCGCCGCCAGCTCCTGTTCCATCCGAGCCAGGGTCGTCTCCAGGGGTTGGGGCCTGGTCCCGGATTGCAGATGCTGGGCGCAAAAGACGCAGCGGCCCGGGCAGCCCTGGTAGCTGAGAAACACCGGCCAGACCCGCAAGCGGGGTTTGGACGGCTCGGGATGGCGAAAAATCCGCCCGCCTGCCGCCATTTTCGGGGCGGCATTTGGACAAAGTTTCGCCCGGGACGGCAAAGCGGACATTATTTTCTCCTAAACCTCTTGAAAAAATGCCTTTCCTCCACTATGTCTGGAGGCAATGGATTTGCCCGGCCCAGGTCGCACGGGTCGGCTACTTCGCAACCGCGCCCTCAAGCCGCGCCCGGGAGACAGCAGACGCCATGCATGCCGCGGACTGTATTTTTTGCAAGATTGTCAAGGGCGAGATTCCCTGCACCAAGCTCTACGAAGACGCGTCGGTGCTGGCGTTTCTCGATATCGCCCCGGTGGCCCCGGGCCATGCCCTGGTCATCCCCAAGGTCCATTGCAACGATCTGTTTGACCTGCCCGACGCCCTTGGCGCGGCCTGGCTGGCCGCCCAGAAGCGC
>JBKICS010000311.1:1241-3433 GCA_046567015.1 Acidobacteriota bacterium
ATCATGACGGCGGTTAACGCAACCGGGCTCAATGTGCAGCAAAACAACGGGCCAAGCGCCGGCCAGGTGGTCTGTCACGCCCATATCCATCTCATCCCGCGCCGGGACGGGGACGGTCTGGCCCTGTGGCCGGGAAAACCCTATGCCGCCGCCGCCGCCATGAACGCCGTGGCCGAAGCGGCGCGCCAGGCGCTGGCCGCCTTGAAATAATGTAGGCCTATCCATGACGCTGCCTACCATCTTCCGTGAAACGTCGCGCAGGGATGACGTTTCGCTTCGGGTTCCAAACGTAACGCGCCGGAGAATGCCATGAACGGAAAAACGCTCACCAAGGCCGACATTGTTGACTACATCTACGAGAAAACCGAACGCAACCGGGCCGAGGTCAAGGTGCTCGTGGACCACCTGCTGGAACTCATGAAGGATTCCATCAAGCGGGACAACTCCCTGCTCGTCAGCGGGTTCGGCAAGTTCGAGTCCTATGACAAGAAAGCCCGCAAAGGGCGCAACCCCCAGACCAACGCATCCATCATGCTGCCGCCGCGCAAGGTGGTGGTGTTTCGGCTGTCGCGCAAGTTCCGGGCCGAGCTCAACCCCGACGAAGTGCTGTAGTCGCGCCTGCCCCTGCCAGGGCGCGGGACAGACGCGCGGGTTTTGCCCTTGAGACAGCGACGGTCGGCCGTGGTCGAACCGGTCGACGGCTGGACTCGTCGCATGGCCGGGGTCGGGCCGGCTCGCCATTGGCTTGCCTGCTTTCCGGCCGACACGGCCGACCGAGGCCCGGGCCAGCCGGCGCGGGCGATGGCGTCTGCCCCATGGCCCGGCCCTACTGGGCGATGACAAAGGCTCCGGCAAAAACCGACGCCAGCCGCAACCGGGCCTCCTCGGCCGCGGTCGTGGTCGGGAAGATGCCGGCATGCACCTGGTACAGCCCCACTCCGTCGATCTCCTTATACTGAATGCGCGACCCGGCATAGCCGGCGGCCTGCAAGCGCGAAAGCAGCCTGTCGGCATTGGCCGTGCGGGCAAACGCCCCCACCTGCACGTAAAACGGCCCCGGCAGTTCGCCGGCCGGCCCCAGCCCCGGCACCTCGCCCTCGACCTCCACCCGCACCCGGGCCGTGCCCTTGGCATGGATTCCCAGCTCCCTGGCCCCGGCCTGGGACAGGTCGATGATCCGGCCGGCCACGAACGGCCCCCGGTCGTTGACCCGAAGCACCGTGGAGCGCCCGTTTTCCAGATTGGTCACCCGCACCATGGTGTGCATGGGCAACAGCTTGTGGGCGCAGGTCGGCTTGTACTGGTCGTAGATTTCGCCGCAGGAGGTGGTGTGGCCGTGGAAACCCGGGCCGTACCAGGAGGCGATGCCCTCCTCGCGGTAGCCCTTGGCCGAATGCAGCGGCACGTAGGTCACGCCCTTGATGGTATAGGGCCGCAGGGTGGCGGGCTCGCGGCTGCCGCGCCGGGGGATGGACGCCTTGGTGGCGCAGCCGGCCAGAATAAGGGCCAGCACGGCCACGGCCAGCAGGCGGGGCAGCACGCCGGAACGGAGAATGCGTCGGAAACCGTGGGCCATGGGGCCTAGGTAGCCGTTGCCGGCCGAGCTGGCAACCTGGTCGGGTTCCTGGCCGTCGGGGGGCGGGGAGGTGCTCCAGGTCCGGGGCAGGCAAAAGGGGGCGCGGGGTTGCCCGTGGCCCGGACAGGACCGGCGTCGGCCGGCTCAATCGCTGTGAGCGTCAGGCCGGTCGTGGGGCGTGCGGCCCGAAATGCCGTCCCAGAAAGCCCAGCAGGGCGACCTCGTCCATGGGCCGGGCGTAGAGGAAGCCCTGGCCCAGGTCGCAGCCCAGGCCCGCCAGATCCTCGAGCTGGGAGGCGGTCTCGATGCCCTCGGCCACCACGTCGTAGCCCAGGTTGTGGGCCAGGCTCACCACCGAGCGGACGATGACCCGGTTGCCCTGCTCCTCCATGCCCGAGACGAAGCTGCGATCCACCTTGAGCGTGTCGATGGGGAAGCGCTGCAAATAGGCCAGCGACGAATAGCCGGTGCCGAAGTCGTCGATGCCGATGCCGACGCCGAGCTCCCGCAGGCCGCGCAGCTTGAGCATGGCCGACTCGGGATGCTCCATGAGCACGCTTTCGGTGATCTCGAGCTTCAAGTCCCCGGCCGCCATGCTCTCCCGGCGAAGCGCGGC
>JBKICS010000312.1:0-8430 GCA_046567015.1 Acidobacteriota bacterium
ACCAAGCCCGTCAAGCACGCCCCCGACGCCCACATGGCCCAATGCGCCGGCCTCACCGGCTACGGGGCCGAGCTGGCCGTGCGCTCCATCCTGCGCCTGCGCCCGGAACTGCTGGACTGCCCCGAGGCCGAACTGCCTCGCGAGAAACGCCTGTGCGGCCGGGTGCGCTGGCTGTTGTCGTTTTTTTGCCGCTAGCGCCCGGGCAGCGGCCTTCATCACCCCGAATCCATTGACTTTCCAGGGGTTCATCGGCTTTTTCCCGCCCCGGCCGCCCGCCGCTTGCCGCCACGCCCGGTCACGCTTCCCCTTCCCTTTGGCCCAAAGCAGCCGTATGCCGGCGCGAACCAACCGCTCAAGGAGCCGCCATGCCGCTTCGCATCCTTCGCCTTCCCGGGCTGTGCGCCCTGCTGCTCGCCCTGGCCCTGCCCGTCGCCGCCCAGCCCCTGTCGCCCCAGGCCCGGCGCGATCTGGCCGTGCTGGCCACGGCCTATCCCGGGGTCATGACCGCCATTGAGGTGGACCCGGCCGGCCGGGCCACGCTGGTCCTAAGCGACGGCGCGCGCCTGCCCTACGACGACGGCCGGCAAAAATCCTACGAGGAGCTGCTGGACAGCCCGGACATCAAGGACATGCTGGCCCAGCCCTACCCGCTGGGGCCGGTGACCGTCGAGCCGGCCCTGCATTTCTCCCCGGGCCGCATCCGGGTGCAGCCGTTTTTCCTGGCCCTCTACGGCCACGACAAGGGGCAGGTCACGGCCGCCTGCCGGCAAGTCCCCTTCCTGGGCCAAACCATGGCCTTCACCACCCGCTACGGCGCGGCCGACGCCTTCGTCCGGGCGGAAGCGCAGCTGCGCCGGATGCTGGCCGCCGATCCGTCCCTGCGCCGCTTCCTGCTGCCGGCCTCGGGCGGCGTGGTCTGGCGGGTCATCGCCGGCACACGTCGCCTGTCGGTCCACTCCTTTGCCGCGGCCATCGACGTCAGCCCCAAGGGCAACCCTTACTGGCGCGCCTTCCCGCCTGGGACCAACATCCTGCCCACGCGCCAAGGCTTCCCGCCGGCGGTGGTGGCGGCCTTCGAGGCCGAGGGCTTCATCTGGGGCGGCAAGTGGTCGGAGTTCGACGTCATGCATTTCGAGTACCGGCCGGAACTGGTGCTGCTGGCCCGGCTGGCCCGGGGGGAAAACGTCGCCCTGGCCGATATCGACGGGCTGGTGCGGCCGGCAGGCAGCGGCCGGCCGCAGCCGCGTTTGCCGTGAGCCGGCGGGCCGTTGCATACGATTTTCAGATTCGTATTCAGAACCACTTCCGACGGAAGCTGTAAGTAACACCCTTGAATCACGTGAAAAATCTCTCATTCCCCATTGACGTCCTGGTGTTTTCGTGATGAACTGCCAAAGGGAACATTAACTCGGGCAGCGGTATAGGCATATGCCGCCAGGCCGGATGGCGCGGGGAAAGCGCCCTGTCCGGCGGGTGCCGAAGCGAGGGATTGATGCAACACGGCCAGGACGCCTTCTGGGGACGTCAGGGTCGTGGCCCTTCGTAAAACCAAGGAGGACGTTTATGAACTTTTCCGTGGGTCTTGGCAGGGATGATGCGGAAAAACGGCTTGAGCAGAACGGCGTCTCCCGCCGCGACTTCATGAAATTCTGCGCCACCGTGGCCGCGGCCATGGGCATGGGCCCGGCGTTCGCGCCCAAGGTGGCCCAGGCGCTCACAGCCAAGCACCGTCCGTCGGTGGTCTGGTTGCACAACGCGGAGTGCACCGGTTGCACCGAAGCGACCCTTCGCACGATCAAGCCGTTTATCGATTCATTGATTCTTGACACGATCTCCCTGGACTACCAGGAGACCATCATGGCCGCCGCCGGCGAAGCCGCCGAGGATGCGCTCCACAAGGCCGTCGAATCCCCCGATGGATTCTACCTGGTCGTCGAAGGCGGACTCCCCACCATCGACAGCGGCAATTGGGGCATGGTCTCCGGGCATCCCATGCTGGAAACCACCAAGAAGCTGGCCCCCAAGGCCAAGGGCGTCATCTGCATCGGCGCCTGCGCCTGCTACGGCGGCATCCAGAAGGCCAAGCCCAACCCGAGCCAGGCCATCAGCGTCACCGAAGCCACCGGCATCAAAACCATCAACATCGCCGGTTGCCCGCCCAACCCCATCAACTTCGTCGGCGCCGTGGTGCATGTCCTGGAAAAGGGCATCCCCGAACTCGACTCCAACGGCCGCCCGAAAATCTTCTTCGGCGAACTCGTCCACGACAACTGCGAACGCCTGAAGCATTTCGAAGCCTCCGAATTCGCTCCCTCCTTCGACTCCGAAGAGGCCAAGAAAGGCTACTGCCTCTACGAACTCGGCTGCAAGGGTCCGGTCACCTACAACAACTGTCCCAAAGTGCTGTTCAACCAGGTCAACTGGCCCATCCGCGCCGGTCACCCCTGCATCGGCTGCAGCGAACCGGACTTCTGGGACACCATGACCCCCTTCTACGAGCAGGGCTAGCATCGCCCCGCTTCGGCAAGGGCCACCCCGGACATCACACCAGCAGCGAACGTTTCGTGACGGAGGAAGCATATGGCTGAGAGCAAACCCACGCCGCAATCGACCTTCACCGGCCCCATTGTGGTCGACCCCATTACCCGCATCGAAGGCCACCTGCGGATCATGGTCGAAGTTGAAAACGGAAAAGTCAAAGACGCCTGGAGCTCCTCGCAGCTCTTCCGCGGCCTGGAAATCATCCTCAAGGGCCGCGATCCCCGCGACGCCCAGCACTTCACCCAGCGCGCCTGCGGCGTGTGCACCTACGTCCACGCCCTGGCCTCCACCCGGTGCGTCGACGACGCCGTCAAGGTCAACATCCCCGGCAACGCCCGGATGATGCGCAACCTGGTCATGGCCTCCCAGTACCTGCATGACCATATCGTCCACTTCTATCACCTCCACGCCCTGGACTGGGTGGACGTGACCAATGCCCTCAAGGCCGACCCGGTCAAGGCCGCCAAGCTGGCCGAGACCATCGCCCCGGCCCGGCCCGGCAACTCCGCCGCCTCCCTCAAGGCCGTGCAGGACAAGCTCAAGGCCTTCGTGGAGACCGGCCAGCTCGGCATCTTCACCAACGCCTACTTCCTCGGCGGACACAAGGCCTACTACCTGCCGCCCGAAGTCGACCTCATCGCCACCGCCCACTACCTGGAAGCCCTGCACATGCAGGTCAAGGCGGCCAGCGCCATGGCCATCCTCGGCGGCAAAAACCCCCACACCCAGTTCACCGTGGTGGGCGGCTGCTCCAACTACAACGCCATGGGCAAGGAACCCCTTGCCAACTACCTGGCCCTTACCCAGGAAGTCTGCAAGTTCGTCAACGACGTCTACATCCCGGACCTGCTGGCCGTGGCCGGCTTCTACAAGGACTGGGGCGGCATCGGCGGCTGCACCAACTACATGGCCTTCGGCGAATTCGCCAAAGACGAAAGCTCGCCCGAGAAGCACATGGATTCGTCCTACTTCCCGGCCGGCGTCATCATGGGCCGTGATCTCGGCAAGGTCGACAAGGTCGATCTCGGGTCCATCTACGAAGACGTCAAGTACTCCTGGTACAAGCCCGGCGCCGACGGCCTGCATCCCTACGACGGCGTCACCGATCCCAAGTACACCAAGCTCGACGACAAGGACCACTACTCCTGGATGAAGGCCCCCCGCTACAAGGGCAAGGCCATGGAAGTCGGCCCCCTGGCCCGTACCTTCATCGCCTACGCCAAGGGTCAGCCCGAATTCAAGAAGGTTGTGGACATGGTGCTGGGCAAGCTGGCCGTCCCGGCCACGGCCCTGCACTCGACGCTCGGCCGCACCGCCGCCCGCGGCATCGAGACCGCCATCGTCGCCGCCAACATGGAAACCTGGATCAAGGAATTCGCCGACAGCTCGGCCAAGGACAACACCTTGTGCGCCAAGTGGGAAATGCCCGGCGAGTCCAAGGGCGTCGGCCTGGTGGACGCCCCCCGCGGCGCCCTGTCCCACTGGATCCGCGTGAAGGACAAAAAGATCGACAACTTCCAGTTGGTCGTTCCCTCCACCTGGAACCTCGGACCCCGCGGCGCGGCCGGCGACAAGAGCCCGGTCGAGGAAGCGCTGATCGGCACCCCCATCGCCGATCCCAAGCGTCCCGTCGAAATCCTGCGCACGGTCCATGCCTTCGATCCCTGCATCGCCTGCGGCGTGCACATCATCGAGCCCGAGACCAACGAAGTCCTCAAGTTCAAGGTTGTCTAACCTGATTCCAGTTGCTACCTTTGGAGAACCCGGCCTCGGCCGGGTTCTCCCTTTTTCAAGGAGTGCCTATGACCGGTGAACCCAAGAAAATCCTCATCCTCGGCGTCGGCAACATCCTGTACACCGACGAGGGCGTCGGCGTACGCGCCGTGGAACGCCTGATCGAGACCTACGACTTTTCCGACAACGTCACCCTCATGGACGGCGGCAACCTGGGCATGCGCCTCATGCAGCCCATCATGGAGTCCGACTACTGCATTGTCCTCGACGCGGTCCTGGGCGGCGACGTCCCGGGCACCGTCTACCGCCTCACCGGCGACAACCTGCGCAAGTCCCTGGCTTTCAAGGATTCCATGCATCAGTCCGACTTGGTCGACACGCTGATCTACTGCGAACTTATCGGCAAGCGCCCCGACACCGTGGTCATCGGCATGGAACCCTTCGATTACGAAACCATGGCCGTGGAATTGTCCCCAACCGTGGCCGCGCGGATCCCGGTCATGCTCGACGTGGCCCTCAAGGAACTGGCCGAGGCCGGCGGCACGGCCACGCCCAAAGCCTAGTGCCGCGTCCTCGACGGGGGAGCAGGCGCACTCCAGCGGCAACGAAAGCCGAGCCGGGCGAAACGCGACAAAAGAAAAAGCGGCGGACGACCATATGCCGTCCACCGCTTTAAAAAAAGCGACCGCAGGGGCGGGTGCTACCAGTCCTGGTCCTTGGGCTTGGCCGCCTGGGTGGCCTTGATGACCAGCAGGGCCACGAACACGGAGCAGAAACCGAACAGCACGATCAGACCGGCGAAATCAAATTTCACGGCGAACCTCCCCAGGAATGTATTTCGTGAAAAAAATCCTTAGCCCCAAACGAGTCCTATGTCCAGTGTCCCCCGTCTTCTGAGCCTCAGTCTGCTGCTGTCCGCCCTGCTCCTCCCGGCTCCTGCGCCCGCTGCCGTCATCCGGGTCGACGGGTCCGCCTACCGCGTCAACGGCGGCCCGCCCGTGACCGCTGCCTGGGACATCGCCGAGCGCCTGGCCGTATCCAAGGACACGGCCATCGTGGTCATGGACAAGAAAGCCGGCAAGACCTCGGTGCAAACCCTCATACAGATTCTCGAAGCCCTCAACGTGCCGACCCTTTTCACCAAAAACGAGGATTACGACATCCTGGTCAAGCGCGGGGTCATAAAGCCCTCCGCCGCGCCTTGACAGCCCTGCCGGCCCCCGGTACCTCCCAGCCTATCGACCTGGGCGCCCACATCGGGCTTGATAGGGAATCCCGTGCAAATCGGGAGCGGTCCCGCCGCCGTCAGTCCCCCACACGGTCGGCCCCCTTGCGCGCCACTGGGAACACCTCCCGGGAAGGCCGGGGCCGATGGGACGAGCCGGAAGACCTGCCCAGGTCCTGGCGCGACCCGTCGGCAACGAGGGCTTTTGCCGACCGGGCTTCGGGAACGCCGCCCCGTCCGGGCGCGTACCCTCTTCCCCAAGAGCCCTCCATCGCCATGGAGGTAACCCCATGATTCGCCTGTCGCGAATTATCCTGACCCTGTCCTTGACCCTGTGTCTCGCCGCACCCGCTCTGGCCGGCCACGGTGGCCAAAAGGAACCCAAACGGGCCATTGTCGTGGCCGCCTTCGGCACCACCGTGCCCGAGGCCGCGCCGGCCATCGCCGCCATGGTCGAGCGCGTCAAGGCCGCCTATCCCGGCGTGCCCGTGACCCTGTGCTACACCGCCGCCATGATCCGGGCCAAGCTGGCCAGGGACGGCAAACCCGTCCCCTCCCCGGCCGAGGCCCTGGCCGCCCTGCCCGATCAGGGCGTCACCGACGTGGCCCTTTTCTCCCTGCAAACCATCCCCGGCAGCGAATACCACGACCTGCTGCGCACCGCCGCCGCCTTCTCCAGCCTGCCCAAGGGGTTGTCAAAGGTCGCGGTGAGCGCCCCGCTGCTCTCTGCGAAAGACGACTTCCCCAAGGTGGCCAAGGCGCTCATCGACGCCGCTCCCAAGGAACGCAAACCCGGCGAAGCCGTGGTCTTCGTCGGCCACGGCACGGAACATTCCGCCAACATGGCCTATCCGGCCCTGCAATACAGCCTGTGGCGCATCGACCAAAACGCCTTCGTGGCCACGGTGGAGGGCGTCCCGTCCTTTGCCGACGTCGCGGCTGACCTCAAGGCCAAGGGCGTCACGAACGCCTGGCTCATTCCTTTGTTTGCCGTGGCCGGGGACCATGCCCGAAACGACATGGCCGGCACGGAGAAAGACTCCCTGGCCTCGGTCCTGGCCGCCGCCGGCATCAAGGCCCAGGCCGTGCTCACCGGAACGGCCGACCGCGACGCCGTGGCCGCCGTGTGGCTCTCTCACCTCCAAACGACCTTCGACGCCTTGCCCGGAAAATAATGGCCGACTCCCGTCCACGCCGGACCCGGGCCATGCTCCGGGCCGTGCCCCTGCTTCTGGCCGGACTGGCCGCCCTGACGGCGGCCTGTCTGGCCGGGGCCTATCCGACCGCCCCCGGCGAGGTGGCGTTGGTGGTTGGACGCCAGCTCGGCCTGTCCCTGCCGGCGCCGGCCGACGGCGCACTTACGGCGGTGGTGGTCGATCTGCGGCTCATGCGGGCGCTTTTGGCCTACGGCGTGGGCGCGGCCCTGGCCGTGGCCGGCGCGGTCTTTCAGGGCGTACTGCGCAATCCGCTGGCCGATCCCTTCACCCTGGGCGTCTCCGGCGGCGCGGCCTTTGGCGCGGCCTTGTCCTTAAGCCTCGGGCTGGCCGCGCACCTGGGAACCTCCCTGGCCACCCCGGGGCTGGCGCTGGCCGGCGGCGGCGCGACCTTGGCCGGCGTGCTGGCCCTGTCGCGGCTGGCCGGGGGGCTGCGGCGCGAAACGGTGGTCCTCTCCGGTATCGTGGCCGCCACCTTCCTGTCCGCCCTGCTCTCCCTGGTCAAGGCGCTCAACGAAGAGTCCGTGGCCGGCATCGTCTTTTGGATCATGGGCGGTTTCCAGGGCAAGGGCCGGGCCGAGCTGGCCCTGTTTCTGCCCTGCCTGCTCGCCGGCCTAGCCGCCATTTGGCTCTACGTTCGCGAACTCGACATCCTGCTTCTGGGCGAAACCCAGGCGAGACAGCTCGGCGTGGCCGCCGGCCGGGCCCGGCTGGTGCTCTTAACTGCCGCGAGCCTGCTCACCGCCGCCGCCGTGGCCGTCTCCGGGGTCATCGGCTTTGTGGGCCTCATCGCCCCCCACGCCTGCCGCCGGCTCTACGGCGGCGAACACGGCGCGCTGCTCCCCTTAAGCGCCCTGCTCGGCGGCGCGCTGCTGGTGGCCTCGGACGTCCTGGCCCGGACCATCCTGCCAGGGGGCGCGGAACTGCCCGTCGGCGTGGTGACGGCGCTTTGCGGCGGACCGTTTTTCTGTTTCCTGCTGCTTTCCGGCAAAAGCGGAGCCCGGCCGTGATCCGCTGCCGGGGGCTTTCAAGCGGCTACCACGGCCGGCCGGTGCTTGCCGGCATCGACCTGGACATCGCCGCCGGCGAGATGGTGGGCATCCTTGGCCCCAACGGCGCGGGCAAGACCACCTTGCTCCTCACCCTTTCCGGCGTGCTGTCCCCGGCCGGCGGCCAGGTGCGCCTTGGCGGGCGGAATATCGCCGCGCTCTCCGACCGCGAGCGCGCCCGCACGGTCGCCGCCGTGCCCCAGCGTGGCGCGTCCGCCGGCGAGCTGACCGTGCGCTCGCTGGTGCTCATGGGCCGCTATCCCTATCTCACCTTTCTCGGCGGCTACGGCCCGGCCGACGAGGCGGCGGCAGAGGCGGCCATGGCGGCGGTGGACCTCGCCGGACTGGCCGGCAGGCGGCTCGGCGAGCTGTCCGGCGGCGAGTTCCAGCGGGCGCTGACCGCCCGGGCCCTGGCCCAGGAGAGCGACGTGCTGCTGCTCGATGAAGCCTCGGCCAGCCTGGACATCGCGCGCAAGATGGAGCTCTATGCCCTGCTCGCCGCCCGAAACGCCGCCGGGACCACCATCCTGGCGGCCCTGCACGACATCAACCTGGCCGCGCTCTATTGCCGCCGGCTGATTTTTCTGAAAAACGGCCGCATCGAGGCCGACGGCCCAACCACCGCCGTCTTCACGCAACCAACCCTTTCGAGGATTTATGAAACCGA
>JBKICS010000313.1:0-14931 GCA_046567015.1 Acidobacteriota bacterium
GGGCCGGGGCCGACGCGGCCTTGGGCGCGGGGCCGGAGGCGTCGCGGTCGGCGGCGATGGCGGCCTCGGGGGTGGTCGGCCCCTCGGCCGGTCCGACCCGGCCGCCGGGACGCCGGGCGCGCTGCTCGGCCGGGGACGGCTGGGCGAGCCTGGCCGCCCCGTGGGGCTGGGGGGCCGGCGGCAGTCCGCCCGGCATGCCCGGTTGCGGACCGGCTACATGCCCGGCCGGACCGGTCTGGGACGCGGACGCCCCGGACGAGACACCCGACGGGGGCGACGGGGGCGTATTGCCCGCCACCGGCGCGGCCTCGGGCGCGGCAGTCGCCTCGGGGTGGGCGAAACCGACGCCAAGGGCGCTGCCTTTTGGCGCGGCGGCCGGCACTTTCACCCCCTGGGCCTCCAGGAGAGCGACAAGCTCGGCTATTCTTTGCTGCATCGCGGCCATCCGGGCGTCGTCCTGCTGCTGCTGGCCGGCCATGGCCTTGAGTTCATCCTGGGCTTTTTGCAGGTTGGCTTCCACGGCCTTCAGGCGAAAATTCTCGCTGCCCTTGCCCACGGCAAGCGTGTTGCCCGGCCCGCAGGCGGCAAGCAGGCCGGTCAAGCAAAGGGCCAGACACCCCAAAGCCAGTTTTGCGCGCTTCATGGATCCGTCGATCTTAAGGTTGCCAATCCTTTCACGTTCCAACAACAATTACGGCACAGGGGCATTTTTCGCAAGGCGATTCTTGCATCCGGCAGCCGCAGCCCGCCCGTTGTGTTGCATCCCGGGCCAAATTAGGGCAAAAGCCGACTGCAAAGCCGGTTTCGCGGCACGTGAAACCGCAGTGACGCATCCGCACCGAACCTGCAGGCCCAAAGGAGAACGCTCCCCATGCCCGAGGCTGTCCGCGCCGCCGTCTTCTGGGCGGCCATGGTCCTTTTCGCCGTGCACCTGGGACTGGCCCTGGCCGGGGCCGGCATACCGCTTCTCACGTCGCTTGTGGGCTTAAGCAAGGTCAAGCGGCTCAAAATCTTTACCGACAAGTTCGGCCAGCAGACCGCCACCTTCGCCCTGCTCGGCGGGCTGTGGGCCTTTCTGGTCCTGGCCGCCGCGTTGGCCGCCCTGGCCTTCCTGGCCCCGGCCAAGGCCCCCTACTACCTCGGCCGGCCGTTTCCCCTGGCCGCCGTGGCCGGATCGGCGCTGGCCGGCGCGGCCGCGTTTCTGGCCTACCGGGGCTCGTGGCAGCGGCTCAAGGCCCGGAAACCGCTGCACGGGGCCATCGGTCTGTGCGCCACCCTGCTGTTGTGGACGGCCTTTGCCGTGGGCCTGGCCGCCGCCCGGCCGCTGGTCCTGGGGCTGCCCCCGGTGGTCGGCCTGGCCTTCCCGCTGCCGCCGGCCGAATCGCTTTTCTGGCGCATGCTGGCCCTTGGCCTGCTGCTGTCCATCGGCCTGGCCGGCACTTTTACCGGCGCGTGGCTGGTGTGGCGGCGCAACCGGGACGATTTCGGCCGCGATTACTATAATTTCACCATGCGTCTGGCGGCCCGGTTCGGGTTCGTCGGCCATGTCCTGTCCCTGGCCCCCCTGGCCTGGCTGGGGCTCGGGCTTCTGCCCCTGGCCGGCGAGCTGACCCACGTCCTGGCGGTGTCGCTGGGGCTCTACGGCACGGGCATGCTGCTCACCCTGGTGTGCCTGGGCTTCATCCTGCCCCAGGACAACGCCCTGCGCCACAAGCTGCCGCTAGTCGCCGGCTTTTTCGGCTCGGCCATGGCGCTCACCGGCCTGTGCGCCGCCCTGGCCAGCCTGTTCGCCCCGGGGCTGGCCGGAACCCTGCTGCCCTAGCGCTTCGCTCAAGCCCTAATCGCGAGCTGACACAGCGCGACCGGCCGGCCGGTCGCGCTTTTTTTTGCGTTCCTCTCAGGCCCGGGAAGCGGCCACCATGGCCATGGTCCGGGCCAGCTCGCCAAGCAGGGCGGGATCGGCCAGGACGTCAGCCAGCACGGTGGCGAGCGTCGCCTAGGAGGCGGCTTGCGCCGGGGCCGCCGCCCCGCCGCGCCCCTTCTTGCGACCCAGGCGGCGTTTGAACCACTCCTGGAGAGCGTCGAGATAGATGTAGTAGACGGGCGTGAAATAGAGGGTGAGCAACTGCGACACCACGAGCCCCCCAACCACGCAAAGGCCCAAGGGACGACGCGCCGCCGCCCCGGCCCCAAAGCCCAGGGCGATGGGCAAGGTGCCCATGAGCGCCGCCATGGTGGTCATCATGATGGGGCGGAAACGCACCAGCGCCCCCTGGTAGATGGCCTCCCGGGCCGTGAGGTTCTGGCCGCGCTGGGCCTCCAGGGCGAAGTCGATCATCATGATGGCGTTTTTCTTCACGATGCCGATCAGCATGATGATGCCGACAAAGCCGTAGATATTGAGGTCCATGCCGAAAAGCATGAGCGTGGCCAAGGCCCCGACTCCGGCCGAAGGCAGGCCCGAGAGGATGGTCAGGGGATGGACGAAGCTCTCGTAGAGAATGCCAAGGACGATGTAGATGACGAGCACGGCCATGCCCAACAGGACCGACAGGCCGGTCAGCGAGCTCTGGAAGGCCTGCGCCTCACCCTGGAAGCTCGTGAAGATCGAGGCCGGCAATTCGTTTCTGGCCTGCTTCTCGATGGCGTCCACCACCGACCCCAGCGACGCCCCAGGGCGCAGGTTGAAGGAGATGGTCACCGACGGCGACTGGCCGGAATGGTTGATGGACAGCGGCCCCACCGCCACGGTCCGGGTGATCAGCGTGTCCAGCGGCACGAGTTGGCCGTCGGCCGAGCGCACGTAGAGCATGGACAGGGCTTCGGGGTTGGCCTGATAGGCCGGGGCCAGCTCCATGATGACCTGATAGGTGTCGTTTGGGGCGTAGATGGTGGAGACCTGCCGGTTGCCATAGGACGTGGCCAGGGCGTTTTCGATCTGGTAGGCCGTGATGCCAAGGGCCGAGGCCTTGTCGCGGTCGATGTCGATGCGCAGCTCAGGGTTTTTGAGCTGCAGGTCGCTGGTGACGTCCTGGATGCCGTCGAGGTGGCGCAGCTTGGCCTCGAAGGCATTGGCTGCGGCAAAGAGTTCGTCGGTATTGGTGGCCTGGAGAGTGAACTGGTATTGCCCCTTGGAGGGCCGGCCGCCGATGCGGATCGGCGGCGGGTTTTGCATGTAGGTGCGCAGCCCCGGCACTTGCCCCAGTTCGGCGCGCAGCCGGGCCATCACCGCATCGGCGCTGGCCGTGCGCTCGTGCAGGGGCTTAAGCGCCAGCATGAGCCGACCGTTGTTGGAGGTGTTGTTGGGGCCGCCGGGACCGACCACGGACATGAATTCGCCCACATCCGGGTCTTTTTGCAGGATGGCATTGATGCGCTGCTGCCGTTCGGCCATGACGTCGAAGGCCACGCCTTCCTCGGCCTCGGTGGTGGCCACGAGCTGGCCCGTGTCTTCGCTGGGCAAAAAGCCCTTGGGGATGGCCCCAAACAGCCACACCGTGCCCCCCAGGAGCAGCAGGGAAAAGGCCATGGTGGCGGCATGGTGGCGCAGCACCAGGCGCAAGGTGGCGTCGTAGGCGTCGCGCAGGCCGTTAAAGCCGCGTTCGATGGCGTTGTAGAGCCTGCCGTGGCGCTCCTCGCCGTGGGGTTTGAGCACCAGGTTGCACAGCATGGGGGTGAGCGAAATGGACACGAAGCCGGAGATGAGGATCGACACCATGATGGTGACGGCGAACTCGTGGAAAAGCCGCCCCACCACGCCGCCCATGAAAAAGACCGGCAGGAAGACGGCGGCCAGGGAAATGGTCATGGAGACGATGGTGAAGCTGATCTCCTTGGAGCCTTCCATGGCCGCGACCAGGGGGCTTTTGCCCATCTCCATGTGGCGCACGATGTTTTCCAGCATGACGATGGCGTCGTCCACCACGAACCCCACCGACAGGGTGAGCGCCATGAGCGAGATGTTGTCCAGGCTGAAACCGAGCTGGTACATCACGGCAAAGGTGCCAACCACGGACATGGGCAAGGCCAGGCTCGGGATGACCGTGGCCGGGATGTTGCGCAGAAAGAGAAAGATGACCATGACCACCAGGGCGATGGTGAGGACCAGGGTGAACTTCACGTCGGCCACGGACTCGCGGATGGAGTTGGAGCGGTCGTAGAGCACCCGAAGCGACACCGAGGCCGGCAGTTGGGCCTGGAACTTGGGCAGAAGCGACTTGATGGAGTCCACCACTTCCACGGTGTTGGCGCCGGGCTGACGCTGCACGGCCAGCACCATGCCCGGGGTGCCGGAGAACCAGTTAAACCGCCTGGTTTCCTCCACCGAGTCGGTGACATTGGCGATTTCGGAAAGCCGCACCGGCGAGCCGTTGCGCCAGGCCACGATCAACGGCCGGTAGGACTCGGCGTTTAAGAGCTTGCCGCTGGAGCGCACGGTGTATTCCCGGGCCGGGCCGGACACCGTGCCCACAGGCAGGTTGACGTTGCCCTGCTTGACCGCCGTCGCGGCCTCGTCCACCCCGATGCCCTTGGCGGCCATGGCCTCGGGGTCGAGCTGGACGCGCACGGCGTATTTCTTCGAGCCGTACACCGACACCTGGGCCACGCCCGGCACCATGGAGATGCGCTGGGCCATCATGTTCTCGGCGTATTCGTTGACGTCGGACAGGCGCATGACGGCCGAGGAGATGGCCAGGTAGAGGACGGGCGAATCGGCCGGGTTGACCTTGCGAAACGACGGCGGCGCGGGCAGGTCGTCGGGCAGATCCTTGCCGGCCGTGGTCATGGCCGACTGCACGTCCAGGGCGGCGGCGTCGATGTTGCGATTGAGGTTGAATTGCAGGGTGATGCGGCTTGAGCCGACGGTGTTGATCGAGGACATGGAATCGAGGCCGGCGATGGTGGAGAACTGCTTCTCCAGGGGGTTGGCCACGGCGGCGGCCATGGTCTCGGGGCTGGCCCCGGGCAGGGAGACCCGCACCTCGATGGTGGGGAAATCGACGTTGGGCAGGTCGGAAACCGGCAGCCGGTTGTAGGCCATGACGCCGAAGAGGAGGATGGCGGCCATGACTAGGGTGGTCATGACCGGCCGGGTGATGAAAATGGCGGCCGGATTCACTGCTTGGCTCCCGGGGAGGCCGGCTTGGCCTGGGTGGGCTTGTCCTTGGCGGCATCGGCCTCGCCCGTCTTGCCGGCACTGGCCGGACCCTCGCCCTTCCCGGCCTCGGCGGCCTTGACGTCGCCCGCCTTGTCCGGGGCTTTCCCGGCCTCGGCGGCAGCGGCCTCAGCCGGACTCTTGATCTCGGCCTTGATCCCGGGGGCCAGGCGCACCTGGCCGTCGGTGACCACCATCTCGCCTGGGGCCAGCCCCTTTTCCACCACGGTGTCGGCGTCGACAATGGGGCCGGGGGTGATCATGCGGGCATCGACCGTGCCGTCGCCGGCAACGACGTAGACGTAGGGGCCGGCCACGCCGTCCAGGACCGCCTGGGTGGGGATGGTCACGGCATTCTCCAGGGTGGCGATGGTCAGCCCGACGCGCACGAACTGGCCGGGCCACAACCGGTGATCGGCGTTTTCGGCCAGGGCTTTGAGGCGGATGGTGCCGGTCTTGGCGTCCACGGCGTTGTCCACCGAGGCGATGGCGGCCCGGACCGGTTCGGTCTCGACGTCTCCCGGAGCCGAGGCGGTGATTTCGAGACGGCCCTTTTTCTGGCGGGCCATGACCGCCGGCAGATAGCGCTCGGGAATGGAAAACGAGATGAAGATGGGGCTGATCTGATTGATGACGCAGGCCGTGGCCTCGTTGGCCTTGACCACGTTGCCGGTGGTCAGGAGCACGGCGCCGACCCGGCCGGCGATGGGGGCGCGCACGTCGGCGTATTCCAGGTCGAGCTTGGAGCGGTCGAGGCTGGCCTGGTTGAGCTTGATGGTGCCTTCCAGGGTCTTGGCCGCGGCATAGGTCTGGTCGTACTGCTCCTGGGCCACCACGTCCTTGGCCTTGAGCGTCACGTAGCGTTTGAGGTCTTCCTCGGCCTTGGTCAAAAGCGCCTTGTCGCGTTCAAGCTTGGCCTGGGATTCCCGGATGGCCAGCTCGAAGGGCCGGGGGTCGATGCGAAAGAGCGGGTCGCCCTTGGCCACCGTGGCCCCGTCCTTGACCAGCTGGGCCACGATGGCCCCGCCAACCTGCGGCTTGACGGCGACCGAGGCCAGCGGCTCGACGTTGCCCACGGCCTTGACCACCACCGGCACCGTAGCCCCCCTGGCCGGGACAGCCACCACCGGGACGGGCCGGGCATCGCGGCCGGCCTTTTTTTCGCCGCTGCAAGACGCCAGAAAAAACAAAAGCGCCGTCATGACGGCGCACGGGAGGAATCTGCGGTTCAAGAGAACGCTCCTGCGGGTGGTTCGAGACGGGGGGGGGTAAAGGTGTACGCGTCAAACTGGGCCAGGGCGGCCAGGGAAAACCGGGTCACGTGTTCGGCCACGGCGTCGATGCCGCCCTGGCCCGGGTCGCAGCCGGGGTGCAGGCGGGAGAGCACCGGCCGGTCGATGGAAAAATGGCGGCACTGCCCGACCACGCTCTGGGCGCAGCGGACCACCTTCAGGTCGTCGGCCCCGGAGCCGAGCAGTTCGGCCACGATGCCGCGCAGGACCGCATTGGCCGGGGCTAGGCAGCGTTCGACCACGGCGGCCAGCTGGGGGGTGGGGTCGGCCATTTCCCGGGCCATGAGACGAAAAAGCCAGGCGTGGCGGCTCTTGTCGGCCAGGCGCAACAGCAGGGCGCGCACGTAGGCGTACAGGCGCGCCGGAGCCGTAGCGTCGCCAGCCAGCCCCAGGTCCGGGGGATAGCGGCGCAGCGCCTCCAGATGGGCGTGCTCCAGGACGGCCAGATAGAGCCGGTCCTTGCTGCCGAAATGATAATGGATGGCGGCGACGTTGGCCTTGGCGACCTTCGTTATCTCGCGGACGGTTGCGGCGTGAAACCCTTTGCAGGAAAAAATCTCGCCGGCGGCGTCCAGCAGCCGCATCCGGGTTTCGTCCTCACGACCGTTGCTGGTCATCTGGCCGCCTTGCGTCAAACATATGATGAATTCCAAATACGGTGGAACTCCGGGCCGGTCAATACTTTCGCACGCAGGCGGTGCCGGGTTACGGGTTTGACATGGTCAAAACCCGGTCCCGGCTGACGCCGTCCCCGTCCAAAAGCGATTGACCCGCCGGGGGAAAGGGCCTAGCCCAATAGAATCATTGAAACCAATTCCCCAAAGGAGGACCACCCCATGGCTGAAGGCTCCGTGCACGTCGTGGCCAAATTCGTGGCCAAACCCGGCCAGGAGGCGGCGCTCAAGACCGCCATCTCCGCCCTTATCGCCCCGACCCGCAAAGACCCCGGCTACATCGCCTACGATCTCTACGAGTCCACAGAGCGTCCCGGCGAGTTCGTCCTGGTCGAGGAATGGGAAACCAAGGAACTGCTGGCCGCGCACCTCGACACCCCGCATTTAAACGGCTTCAAGGCCGCTGCCCCGAATTTGCTGGCCGTGCCCCTGTCCGTGCGGCTCTTCGCGGAAATACCCGGCTTCTAGCGCAGCGTTGGCGCCGCGCCACGCAAAGCGCCGCAAGAAACGGCCCGGCCGGACGTGCTGCCACGTCGCGGCCGGGCCAGGCACGGGTTTGTCTCCCCAGACGGCGCCAGCCGCCTCAGTCCGACTCCCCGCACGGCAGCAGCACGTAGAATGTGGTTCCGGCCCCGGCGTCGGTCGTAAATCCCACCGAGCCTCCGAGATAGCCCTCGGCAAACAGCTTGGTGCCGTAGGTGCCAAGCCCCCTCCCCCGGCCCTTGGTGGAAAAGGTGCGGCGAAAAATCTGGGTGCGCGCTTCCTCGGGCACCTGCCCGGGATTGTGGACCCAAAACCGCACCTGTCCGCCCTCGCGGGAGCAGCCCACCGTCACCGTGTCGCCGGCCGAGGAGGCCTCCAGGGCGTTTTTCTGCAGGTTGACCAGGATGCGGGTGAGAAGCTTCCTGTCCGAACGGAAAAACACGTCGGCGCACTCCGGGTCCATGACCAGCGTCTTGCCCCGGCAGGACGTCTCCCGGCGCATCAGCGCCGTGATGTCGCTTAAAAGCGACACCGAACCCATCTTGTGGGCGACCACCTCGTAATCGCCCCGTTCGGCGAAAGTCAGGTCGCGCTGGGACTGGATGAGGTCGGTGACCCGCTCCACGGCAAAGATGAGCAGATCGAGCTCGGCGTTGCGGGTGCCTTCCTCTTCCTCGCGCATGAGTTCGCACACGCCCTGCATGCCCGAAACAAGGTTGAGGATGTCGTGGTAGAAAATGCGCTCCATGAGGTCGAGGCGTTTTTCCGCTCGGATGTCCGAAAGCAGGGCCACATGGAAGGACTCGCCGCCGTGCCGCAGGGTCCAGATCCAGATGCGAAAATCCAGGGTCTCCAGGTGCTCGACGCCCTGGCGGCTGATGGAACATTCGCCGGCCACGGCGTCCTGTCCGAGCAGCGCCGCGGCAATGGCCTTGGACGCGCCGCAGGAACGGCACAGTTCGGTGGTGCCGCAGCCCCCGGCGGTAAGCTTGGCTCCCGGACAGGACAGGGCCTCGCCCAGACGTTTTCCCACCATGTCGGAGCCGTCGCGCTCGGTGGCGGCCATGGCGTCGAAGGCGGCATTGGCATAGACGATCTGCCGGGACGTATTGAACACGGCCACGCCCATGGGCATCCGGTCCAGGATCTCGACGAACGGTCCATCCGAGAAGAGCCGGACCTGCCGCTCAAGGGTTGGCCGTGGTGTCCGCTCGGCAGGAAAAAGCGGTACAAGCTGCGCTTTCACGAGACAACCTCCCCATCGAAAGACACCTGGGGAAGCCCATACCCCAGCCCGCACCAGTCGTCCAGCCCGCCGATGGACCACGACGAGCCTGCCAAACTCCCGGTTTCGCGAGCCGACGCCGCGTCGAACCAAGGCCTCTGCGTCAGGCCACGACATGCCCCGAAAGACCGGTCAGGGCCACATCGCCCCTGTGGCCCAGGCGCGCGGCCAGGATTTCCGGCAGGGCGCGCAACTCGGCCACAAGCCGCTCCAGCCGGCCGTCGTCGGCCACGGCCACCACGAGTTTTCCCTCCCCGGCCCCGACCGGGGACAAGGACAACCCCAGCAGCGGATGGGAACGCCGGGCCAGACAGGCCGCCACATGGCGCAAGGCGGCCAGCGGATCGCCGGTGGCCAGTTCGAGCACGGCGGGACGGGGGGCGGGCTTGGCGCAGTCACTCGTTTGCGTGGGCATGGCGTTTCTCCAGAATCATTTCATGGTTGGCGGCGCCCGGGGGCACCATGGGATAGACGTGGGCGTCGGGATCGACGGGCAGGCGCACCAGCGCCGGTCCGGGCGCGGCCAGGGCGGCGGCCAGGGCGGCGCGCGCGTCGCGACAGGGTTCGAGGTCCAGGGAGGCGATGCCGAACGACGCGGCCAGGGCCGCGAAATCCGGCCGGGCGGCAAAGGTCGAGGCGGTGTAGCGGCCGCCGACGAAGAGCGCCTGCTGCTGGCGGACAAGCCCCAGCACCCCGTTGTCCATGAGCAGGATCTTGACCGGCAGGCCCAGCTCGGCCAGCGTGGCCAGTTCCTGGATGTTCATTAAAAGGCCGCCGTCGCCGGTCACGCAGGCAACCGGCCGGCCGGGCTCGGCCAGGGCCGCGCCGATGGCGGCCGGCAAGCCGAACCCCATGGTGCCCAGCCCGCCCGAGGTCAAAAACCGCCCCGGCCGATGACAGGGCCAGGCCTGGGCGGCGCGCATCTGGTTCTGGCCCACGTCGGTGGCCACCACGGCGTCCGGGCCGAGCATCCCGGCCACGGCGGCCAGCATGCCGTAGGGGCTTTTGGCGTCGTTAAGGCCAGGCAGGGCGAAGGGATGCTCCCGGGCGAGGCGCTTGCGAAGCGCGGTCCACTCCGGTCGCGGCCGAACCGGCACCAGCGGGGTGAGCGCCGCCAGCACCCTGGCTGCGTCGCCGGCCAGGGGCACGTGGGCTTGGCGGTTCTTGTGGTGCTCGGAAGGGTCAATGTCGATGTGGACCACCGAGGCCCCGGGACAGAAGTGTTTGGCGTCGCCGGTAGCCCGGTCGTCGAAACGCGCCCCCACGGCCACCAGCATGTCACAGTGGGCCAGCAAGTGGTTGGCCGCCGGCGCGCCGTGCATGCCGATCATGCCGGTCAGGCGGGGATGCCCCGGCGGCAGGAGGCCCAGGCCCATGAGCGTGGTCACCACCGGGGCGTCCAAGGCCTCGGCCAGGGCGGCAACCGCCTCCCCGGCCCTGGCTGCGCCGCCGCCGCAGTAGAGCACCGGCCGCTGACTGTGGGCCAAAAGCGAGGCGGCGAAAGCCAGATCCGCCGTCTCCGGCAGCCCCGGCAGGGCTGTCCCGGACAGGCCGCCCGGCGTCGGCCAGTCCGCAAAGACGGCCTCCTCGGTCTGCACGTCCCGGGGCACGTCCACCACCACGGGACCGGGGCGGCCCGAGACCGCCAGGGCAAAGGCCTCGGCCATGACGCGCGGCAGGTCGGCCGCCCGGCGCACCAGGACGTTGTGCTTGGCGATGGGGATGGTCAGGCCGTAGACGTCCACTTCCTGGAAGGCGTCGGAGCCGAGCAGCCCGCGCGGCACCTGGCCGGTGATGCAGACCAGCGGCACGGAATCGGCCTTGGCGTCGGCGATGGCGGTGAGCAGGTTCATGACGCCCGGGCCCGAGGTGGCGAGGCACACCTGCGCCCGGCCGGTCACCCGGGCCATGCCCTGGGCAATAAATCCCGCCCCCTGCTCGTGGCGGGCCAGGACGATGCGGACCGGGGTCTCGGCGATGACGTCGAAAAGCGGCAGGTTGGCCCCGCCGGGGATACCGGCCACGGCGGTGATGCCGTGGCGGACAAGACTCTGGGCGATGATGCGCGCACCGGTTAACCGAATCATGCAAGGCTCCGTAAAGCCCCATGGCGCGCGGCGGACAGCCCCAAAAAAGCCCCCACCGGCGCGCCGGCGGGGGCTGGGTTGTCACAAAAAAAGAACGTTCCCCGCTAAGGCGCCGCGCTAACGACGCCTACTACGACCGCGCACGTCGTCGACGGCGAGCAGGGTAGCAGGGCGTGGTTGGCGGTGGTCATGGCTGGGCTTCCTTGGTTGGGAAATACGTTGGGCAAACTCTAGCGCGGGCCGGGGGCGAGCGTCAAGTGCGGGAGGAGCGGGAAAACGCAAGACAACGGGACGTCGCTGCGGTTCCGTCTGTTTCGCCCTGCCCTGCCTCGGTTGCGCCTACCGCCCCTGGGCTCCCTGCTCGAAGGCGTCGAGTTCGCGGCGCAGCTCGGGACAGCGCTGCACCTCGTAGTCGGGCCCCAGGCGCAGCCGGCACACGGCCCTCGGCAAATTGAGCACCAGATGCACGGTGCACTGGCCGGGGTAGCGTTTGAGTATCTGCGCCAGCGGGTCCAGGGGCACGGGCTGGCCCTCGGGGCAGGCCACGAGCACCTCTACGGGTTCGTCGCTGCCGCCGATGATCTTACTCAGGGGATCGATGCGCACGGCCTGCAGCTTGATGATCTTCTTGCCTTCGCCCTCGGCCTGTTCGACGTTGCCGATCTTGGCCGTGAGAAAAAGCGGGATGTCGGCGTCGAGCTGTTCGCGGGAGACGGCATAGACATCGGAGAAGACCACGGCCTCGGCCTCGCCGCCGAGATGATCCTCGAGCTTGCAAAAGGCCATCTTCTGGCCCTTCTTGGTGATGATTTCCTTGGTGGAGACGCAGATGCAGGCGATTTTCACCTCGACGCCCGGCTCCATGCCGTCGCACTGGGCGATGGTGGTCAGGCGCATGGCCCGCAGGTCGCGCTCGAAGGCCAACAGCGGATGGCTGGTGAGGTAAAAGCCCAGGGCCTCTTTCTCGAAAGCCATCATCTCTTCGTGGTGCCACTCGGGCAGGTCGGCCTCGGCGCAGGACAGGCCCAGGCCCACGGTCGGCTTGGGTTTTTCGGGCATGAGCGCCATGAGCGAGAGGCGGCCGTCGTTTTTATCCGCCGCCCGCTTCTGGCCGAGCGACGCGGCCTGATCGAGGCCGGCGAAAAGGGCCGCCCGGGAACAGCCGAAGCTGTCGCAGGCTCCGCATTTGATGAGGTATTCGATGACGCGCTTGGTGATCTTGCGCATGTTGACGCGGCTGGTGAAGTCAAGGAGCGAGGTGAACGGTCCGCCCTCCTCGCGCGCGGCCACGATCTCGGCCACGGCGTCGCGGCCGACGTTTTTAACCGCCGCCAGCCCATAGAGGATCTTGTTGTCCTTGACGGAAAAATGCGGATACCCGGCATTGACGTCCGGGGGCAAGAGTGTGAGCTCGTTGTCGCGGCAGGCGGCGATGTACTGCAGGAGCTTGTCCTGGTTTTCCATGTCCGAGGTCATGAGCGCGGCCATGAACGCCACCGGATAATGGGCCTTCAAATAGGCCGTGTGGTAGGAAATAAGGGCGTAGGCGGCGCTGTGGGACTTGTTGAAGCCGTATTCCGCGAACTTCTCCATCAAGTCGAAAATTTCATTGGCCTTTTTGGCCTCGATGCCGTTACCGGCGCAGCCGTCCACGAAAAAGCCGCGCTGCTTGGCCATTTCCTCGGCGTTTTTCTTGCCCATGGCCCGACGCAGCAAGTCGCCCGCGCCGAGCGAAAAGCTGGCCAGCACCTGGGCGATCTTCATGACCTGTTCCTGGTAGACGATGACGCCGTAGGTGGGCTTAAGCGTCTCCTCCAGGAGCGGATGGGGGTATTCGACCAGATCTTCGCCGTGCTTGCGGCGGATGAAAAGCTCGACCATGCCTGAGCCGAGCGGTCCCGGGCGATAGAGAGCCAGCATGGCGATGATGTCTTCGAAGCAGTTGGGCTTAAGCATCCGCAAATACTTGCGCATGCCCTGGCTTTCCACCTGGAAGATGCCATCGGTGTCGCCCTTGGCGAACAGTTCGTAGGTGGCCTCGTCGGTCAGGGGCAGGGTGTCGAGATCGGGCGGCTCTGCGCCCATTTCCTTTATGATCTTGAGCGCATCGTCGATGACCGTCATGGTCTTTAAGCCCAGGAAGTCGAACTTGACCATCCCGGCCTTTTCCACCCGCTTCATGTCCCACTGGGTCACGGTTTCGTTGTTCTTGCCCTTATAGAGCGGCACATACTCGGTCATGGCCGTGTCGGACACGACCACGCCGGCGGCGTGGGTGGAGGCGTGGCGCGCCAGGCCCTCCAGGCGGCGGGAGACGTCGATGAGCCGGGCCACGCGGGGATCCTGGGCCATCATCGTCTTGAGCTCCGGCTCCTGGGCCAGCGCCTTGTCGATGGTCATCTTGAGGTCTTCGGGGATGAGCTTGGCGATGCGGTCGGTCTCGCCGAAGGTCATGCCCAGGGCGCGCCCGACGTCGCGCACCACGCCCTTGGCCTTCATGGTGCCAAACGTGGTGATCT
Organism: Acidobacteriota bacterium; assembly: GCA_046567015.1. GTDB lineage: Bacteria > Desulfobacterota > Desulfovibrionia > Desulfovibrionales > Desulfovibrionaceae > Solidesulfovibrio. The sequence goes on from JBKICS010000313.1 coordinate 13,496, forward strand.
GGGCCACGGCGTGTTCGCCGTAGTGCTCGGTGACGTAGCGGATGACCTCGTGGCGGCGGCGTTCGCAAAAATCCACGTCGATATCGGGCATACTCACCCGTTCGATATTAAGGAACCGCTCGAAGAGCAGATCATAGGGCAAGGGGTCGAGGTTGGTGATGCGCAGGGCGTAGGCCACGAGCGACCCGGCGGCCGAGCCGCGCCCGGGGCCGACCGGGATGCCGTTGTTTTTCGCCCAGTTGATGAAGTCCTGGACGATGAGGAAGTAGCCCGGAAAGCCCATCTGCTTGATGACGCCCAGTTCCAGCTCCAGGCGGTCCCAGTAGGCCTTGGCGTCCACGCCCGGCATCTTGGCCAGCCGCTCGGTCAGCCCCTTGCGCGCCATGTCGGCCATGACGTCGTCCAGGGACTGCTCCGGCGGCGTCTTGTAGACCGGGAAATGGTAGTCGCCGAACTTGAGCTGGAGATCCACGCGTTCGGCGATCTCGCAGGTATTGGCCAACGCTTGGGGCAGGTCCGGAAAGGCGGCGGCCATCTCCTCGGGCGAACGGTAATAGAGATCCTGGGTGGTAAAACGCATGCGCTTGACGTCGTCCACGCAGGCGGCGGTCTGGATGCAGAGCAGAATGTCGTGGGCCTCGGCGTCGTCGGCGCGCAGGTAGTGGCAGTCGTTGGTGGCGACCAGCGGCAGCTTGAGGTGGTCGGACAGTTCGATGAGAAAATTGTTACAGACCGTCTGCTCGGGAATGCCATTGGCCTGGATCTCCAGGTAGAAGCGGTCCGGGAACAGGGAGGCATACTCCTTGGCCATGGCCACGGCCTGGTCCTTGCCCTCCTTGAGCAGCTTCTGGTTGACCTCGCCCTTGAGGCAGGCGGACAGGGCAATGAGCCCCTCGCCGTAGAGGCCGAGCAGTTCCTTGTCCACGCGGGGCTTGTAGTACATGCCCTCGGTGTAGCCCTGGGTCACGAGCTTGAGCAGGTTCTTGTAGCCGACCATGTTCTGGGCCAAAAGCACCAGATGGTAGCGCGGCGAGCGGGTGTCCCGCTCAAAGCGGCTGCCCGGGGTCACGTAGACCTCGCAGCCGATGATGGGCTTTATGCCGGCTTTCTTGGCGGAGTCGTAGAAGGTCAGCGCGCCGTGAAGGTTGCCGTGGTCGGTGATGGCGGCGGCCGGCGAACCGAACGAGGCGGCGGTCTTAACCAGATCGCCGATGCGTATGGCCCCGTCGAGGAGGCTGTACTCGGTATGACAGTGCAGATGGACGAAGTCGGACATGGCGTGCTCACGGAAGATGGATGGGACGGTGACGCGGGACGTCCCGCCGGGGTCGGTATAGCGCACAACGCCCGCACTGGAAACGGCCTTGGCATCGTTGCCGTTCCCGGCCCCTCTCCACTCCCCCATGCGGGGGCCTCAGCACGCCGGAGCAACTCCG
>JBKICS010000314.1:0-5808 GCA_046567015.1 Acidobacteriota bacterium
AGCACTGGGACGCCCGCCAACCGCAAGACCGGCCAGGCCAGGGAGACGGAGTGGAAAGACACGGGGACCACGTGTGCCTGTAAGCGTCAAAGGCAAGCTCGGAACGCTTTGCGGCTGTATTCTGGCGGGATTTGTCCTGGTCTTTGCCGTTGATTTTCTGGAAGGCTGGCTCACCGAGCGCACCCTGGTCCTGGAACGCCTGGCCGTCGCCGCCCGCATCCAGGCCCTGGAAATGCGCCGCCAGGAAAAGAACTACTTCCTGCGCCACGATCCCGAGGCCCTGGCCGCCGTGCGCCGCAACCAGCAGGCCGCCGTGGACGCCATCGAAGACATCCGCGCCCTCGACCCCGACCACGACCCCCTGTGCGACGTCGCCCTGACCCAGCTGGAAAGCTATCGCGATGGCTTCCTGGCCATGGCCGGCAGTCCCGACACCCCGGGCCAGATCGATCCGGCCGCTCTCTACCTGGAACGCTCCCAGTCCCTGGAACAGCTCGCCGAGGCGCACCCGTCCCTGGCCCCGTCGCTTGGCCGCCTGATGCGCCTGGAAAAACGCTGGCTGGCCGCGGGCACCCCCGACCATCTCCGCCGGCTGGAACGCGAGGCGGCGCGTCTGCGCGACGCGGCCCAGTCGGTAAACGACCAGTCGGGCGACGCGGCCAGGGTGCTCACGGACTACCTCGCGTCCCTGACCGCCTACGCCAGCCGATTGGAGGACGCCGGCTCCTCCGAGGCCGGCTTCGTGGCCGCCGCCCGGGCCCTGGAACCGGTCACCGAGGCCCTGCGCGCCCGCTACGAAGCCAAGCGCCGGGAGATCGTCCACACGGCCAATCTGGTCGCGGGCGCCATCCATATCGCCATCCTGACCCTGGTGGCCCTGGCCGCCTGGGGGCTGTTCCGCTCCGTGGCCAGCCCCCTGGCCGAGCTTGGCCGCCACGCCCGCCGGGTGGCCCGAGGCGAGGAGGGCAATCTCGATCCGGCCGCGTTTTCCGGGGAATTTCGGGAACTGGCCAGCGATCTCGCCAGCATGGAACAACACCTGCGCGCCACCATCCGCGACCTGGGCGACAAGGAACGCGAGGCCGCCGAGAAAGCCCGGCAGGCCCGTCTGGCCAGGAAGCGGGCCGAGGATCTCAGCCGGGTCAAATCCGACTTTTTAAGCCTCGTCTCCCACGAGCTCAAAACCCCGCTGACCTCCATGGTCGGCTTCGCCCAGGTGATGCTCAAGCGCCTGGAACGCGGCGCGTTCGCCCAGGCCGCCGGCAACGACCCGGAATTGGCCGCCGAGATCGCCCGCTTCAACCACAACCTCTCCATCAGCCTGCAGGAGGGCCGCCATCTCACCGGGCTCATCGACAATGTCCTGGAACTGGCCGCCCTGGAATCCGGCGATCTGCCCCTGACCCTGTCCCCCACGGCCGTGGCTGACGTCGTGGACCGGGCCGCGACCCCGCACCTTGGGACCATCAGCCTCAAGGGACTGGCCTTTATCCGTGATATCCCAAATGATTTTCCGTTGCTGCGCTGCGACCGGGATCGCCTGGTCTTTGTCCTTGGGCAACTGCTGGAAAACGCCGTCAAGTTCACCAGCAAGGGCTCGATCACCTGCCGGGCGCGGCGCGAGGGCGACATGGCCGTCATTGCCGTCAAGGACACCGGGCAGGGCATTCCCCAGGACATGCGCGAGGTGGTTTTCGAGAAATTCCGCCAGCTCGGGGACGCCACCACCGGCAAGCTGCCCGGACTCGGCATCGGCCTGGCCGCGTCCCGGGCCGTGATCGAACACCACGGCGGCGTCATCAGCATTGCCGGCCAGCCAGATGGCGGCGTGACCGTGAGCTTCACCATCCCGCTGGCGGATGCCGCCGCATGAGCCTTTGCATCCCATCGGACCTGGACTATCCTTTTGTCCACGTCGATAACCACCGAGAGGCGATACCATGATCCAGGACGAATTCGGCCGACTGCGCCTCAAACTCATCGCCATCACCCTGGCCTTCTCCTTTGTCCCCCTTTTAAGCCTCGGGCTTGGCCTGTACGCCAAGTTCTACGACACCTACGCCGACAAAATTTACGGCAATCTACGCAACCTCGTCGACAACAAGAAAGTCACCATCGACATGTTCCTGTCCGAACGCGTGGCCCAGCTCTCCAACCTTGCCCTGACCGAGTCCTACCAGGATCTCTCCGGCGACGCCTACCTGGAACGCATCTTCGGCGTGCTCCAGCTGCACAGCAAATCCTTCCTCGACCTGCAAGTCATCGACCAAAACGGCATCTGTGTCTCCTACGTCGGCCCCTATCAGCTCAAGGGCATCGACTACAGCCACGAAGACTGGTTCCGCACCGTCATGGCCAAGGGCATCCACGTCAGCGACGTGTTCATGGGCTTTCGCAAATACCCCCATTTCAACATCGCCATCAGCCGCCGCGAAGGCGAGCGGACCTGGGTGCTGCGGGCAGCCATCGATTCCGACATCTTCGACACCCTGGTGCGCACCGTCCAGCTCGGCAAATCCGGCGACGCCTTCCTGCTCAACGCCCAGCACGTGCTCCAGACCAAGCCGCGGTTTGGCCACGACATGTTCGACACCGTGGCCTTCCCCGACACCCCGCGCTTTTCCGGCACCCGGGTGGAGGAACTCGTCGTCGACGGCCAACGGTCGCTCTATGCCATGACCTGGCTCCACCTCAAAGACTGGCTGCTGGTCATCAAGGACGATCCGGCCGAGGAATTCCTGCCCCTGTACCGGGCCCGCTGGCTGCTCATCCTCCTGCTCTCCGGCGGCGCGCTGCTCATCGTCGGCGGCGCGATATTTATCGCCAACGGCACCGTGCGCCAGCTCATCCAGGCCAACCGGGAAAAGGCCACCCTGGACGCCTCGCTTACCCAGTCGAGCAAAATGGCCGCCCTGGGCAAGCTCGCCGCCGGCGTTGCCCACGAGGTCAACAACCCGCTGGCCATCATCATGGAAAAGGCCGGCTGGATGCGCGATCTGCTCAGCGAAGAAGACATCAAGGCCAGTCCCAATTTCCAGGAATTCGAGGACGCCGTGACCAAGATCGAATTCCACGTGCGTCGGGCCAAGGACGTCACCCACCGCCTGCTCGGCTTTGCCCGGCGCATGGAGCCGACCCAGGAAAATCTCGACGTCAACCTGCTCCTCGACCAGACCCGGTCGTTTCTGGAAAACGAGGCCAATTTCCGGGGCATCACCTTCATCCGCAACTACCAAGGCGACCTGCCCCACATCGAATCCGACGCCTCCCAGCTGCAGCAGGTCTTTCTCAACATTTTAGACAACGCCATCGACGCCATCGACAAAAACGGCTCCATCACCATCACCACCCGGGCCGTCCCCGAATCCGGCGAGGTGGATATCGCCATCGCCGATACCGGCAAGGGCATCCCCAGGGAAACCCAGGAGAAAATCTTCGATCCCTTCTTCACCACCAAGAAGGTGGGCGAAGGCACCGGGCTTGGGCTGACCATCAGCTACAGCATCATCGGCAAGCTCGGCGGCCGCATCACCGTGCAAAGCGACGAAGGCAAGGGAACCACCTTCCATATCTCCCTGCCTATCGCGGTTTGAGCATGCAGCCCCGGTTTTTCCAAAACGCGGGCATCGAAAGGACGCCCCGCGAAACGCCAATAGCCCGACGCCGCAGGCGCCGCCGCAAAACGCCTGGAGAGAGGTACTGATGGGACTTCGCGTGTTGGCCGTGGATGACGAGGCCGATTTCATCGAAACCCTGGTCAAACGGTTCACCTACCGCAAGATTCCGGTGACCGCCGCCGCAAACGGTCCCGAAGCCCTGGCCCGACTCGACCGGGAAGACTTCGACGTGGTCATCCTGGACATGCGCATGCCGGGCATGGACGGCCTGACCGTGCTCCAGGAAATCAAGAAGCGCCACCCGTTGGTCGAAGTCATCATCCTGACCGGCCACGCATCGGTCGAAGCCGGCATGCAGGGCATGGCCCTTGGCGCCTATGATTATGTCCTAAAGCCCGTGGATTTCGGGGAGCTCCTGGAAAAGGCCAACAAGGCCTATGAGCGAAAAAAGCTCCATGAATCCCGAAGCAACTCCTGAGAGTCACCGGCCGCCGCTGTGGCCCCACACCCTGCTCGCCCCGCTCCTGGCCGGCGCGGCCGTGCTCTCGGCCCTGGCCGCCCCGCCAATGGCCGGCTTTGCCCTGGCCCTTTTCGCCGGCGCGGTCTGCATCGGCTCGGCTCTGATCCTGGCCCGGCGGGTGCGCCACGGTGAACGCGAACTGCACGAACTGGACCTGCGCCTGCTGCAATCCCAAAAGCTCGCCGCCATCGGCGAACTGTCCTCGGGCATCGCCCACGAGATCAACAACCCGCTGGCCGTCATCACCCAGGAAATCGACCTGGCCCGGGAACTCTTCGGCCCGGACGGCTGCCCCGACCCGGCCGATCTGGCCGACGTCCGCGACTGCCTGGACCAGATCGGCAAGCAGGTGGAACGCTGCCGTCTGATCACCCACAAGCTGCTCAATTTCGCCCGCAAAATGGAACCCGTGCTCCAGGAGGAAGCCCTGGAACAGGTCATCGAGGACATGGCGCTTCTGGCCGAACGCGAAGCCAAGGGCCGGGGCGTGGCCATTATTCGCGCCTACGACCAGACCCTGCCCAAGGTGCGCACCGACGTGCCGCTGCTGCGTCAGGTCATCCTCAACCTGCTCACCAACGCCCTGGCCGCCACCCCCCAGGGCGGCTCCATCACCCTGGCCACCCGACGTAGCGACGACCGGATCGTCATCGAAGTGCGCGACACCGGCTGCGGCATCCCGCCGGAAAACATGGCCAAGATATTCAACCCGTTTTTCACCACCAAGGAGCCCGGCAAGGGCACTGGCCTTGGGCTGTCCCTTTCTCACGGCATCGTGACCCGCCTGGGTGGAACGCTCACCGCCCAGAGCACCCCCGGCCAGGGCGCGACCTTCACCGTCGCCCTGCCCCTGTAAGCCAACCCGAAACCGCCCACGGAGACCCGCCATGGCCGATCCCATCCGCGTGCTCATCGTCGATGACGAAGAACGGTTCCGCGAGACCCTGGCCAAACTGCTCAGCCGCCACGGCTTCGCCGTCCGGGCCGCCGGAGGCGGCGACGAAGCCCTGGCCATGCTCGCCGAAGCCCCCTGCGACGTCATCGTGCTCGACGTCAAAATGCCGGGCCTGTCCGGCCAGGAAGCCCTGCCGCTGCTGCGTGCCGCCTGCCCCGAAGCCGAAGTGCTGATCCTCACCGGCCACGCCTCCGTGGACATCGCTTCGGCCATGATCGCCGGCGGGGCCGCCGACTACCTGCTCAAGCCCTGCCCCACCGACGAACTCGAAGGCGCCATCCGCGCCGTCTACGACCGGCGACAGGCCACGCGGCCGCGGTAGGGGGAGGAGGAGACGAGGCAGGGGAGAAAGGCAGGCCTCCGGCGGCCGGGGGGATGATCCCCCCGGACCCCTCGACTGGGGAAACCGGGAAACGGGTGGAGGCTGGTGGGGCGGTGTTGGCGGTGGGTGAGACAGATGGGGTCTGGAATGTGGCGGCCGGGGGCCTCAGGCCCCCGGCCGCCGCAGGCATCTTCTGCCTTCCCCTTCGTCCGTTCCTGCGCTTTTGCCGTGCCGTGGCTTAGCAGTTCGGCCGGGCGCGGACGGTGCGGACAGTTTCTCGCAGCCTGTCGCGGATCATGGCGTCGCTGACCGGTTCCTGGATGACCAGGCTGACGGCCTGGACGTAGCGGGCCGGGAGTTTGTTGAGCGTCAGGGCGTAGATATCCTCGATATC
>JBKICS010000315.1:0-9217 GCA_046567015.1 Acidobacteriota bacterium
CACCGACCTCTACAAGAACTGCCGCTCCACCGGCATCATCGCCGTTGGCCTCAAGGAAAACGACGAGCTCTTGACGGTCAAGGAAATCGACGACGACACCGAAGTGCTGCTGGCCACCCGGCAGGGCCTGTCCAACCGGTTCCACATCAGCGGCGTGCGCCCCACCGGTCGCGGCGCGGCCGGGGTCAAGGGCATTGCGCTCAAGGGCCAGGACCGCGTTGCCGCCGGGGTGGTGGTCACCACCTCCAGCCGCTGCGAGGTGCTCACCATCTCGGCCAACGGCTACGGCAAGCGCACCTCCATCGAGCATTACCCCCTGCGCAACCGGGGCGGCTCCGGCGTCATCAACATGCGTGTGACCCCCAAGACCGGCCAGGTCATCGGCGCGGTCATGGTGGGCGAAGGCGACGAAATGTTGCTGCTCACTTCGGCCAACAAGATCATCCGCCTGTCCGTGGCCGGCATCTCCACCGTGGGCCGGGCCACCCAGGGCGTCATGCTCGTGCGCATGGACGAAAACGACACCGTCATCGGCTTTGACCTGGTCGATCCCAGCGACCTCGACCGATGCGCGCCTTCCGGCGACTAAGCCGGCTCCTCCTCTGCGCCGGCCTGGCCTGTCTGCTGACGGGTCAGGCCGGCTGCGGCGGACCCCAGCCGGACGTCGAAGGTCGCCAGCTGGAAACAGCCCGCGTCGCCTTTCTCGACGGCCGGTTCCTGGCGGCCGAGGCCGCCTACCAGTCCTATCTCCAAGCCTATCCCCAGGGCCAGGCCCGGCTCGAAGCCTGGCAGCGCCTGATCGACATCAATGAGGATGTCCGGGGCGACGGTGGCCAGGCCGCCAGGCTGGCCGAAACCGCCCTGCTGGAATTTGGCGGCGATCCGGCCGCGTCCGTTGTCCTTTCCTCCCGCGCGGCCCGGTTGCGCTTTGACCGCAGGGAATACGCCAAGGCCGCCGCCCTCTGCCAGCTCGTGCTGGACAGTCCGTCCGCGCCGGATGACCATCTGCTCGCCTGCCATCTCCTGGCCGCGCGCAGCGACCTGGCCCGGCACGACGACGCCCGGGCTTTGGCCCGATATGCGGCCTGCCGGGCCAGCCGGCTGCCCCCGTCCGACACGGCCCGGTGCGCCCTGGCCCAGGCCGAACTGCTCGGCCGCCTGTCGCGGGAGAGCGAAGCGGAACCCCTTTTACAGGATGTTTTCCAGGCGGCAGGGATCGATCCGGCCCTGCGCGCCCAGGCCGGCTTCGCCCTGGGACAGCTCTACGAAGCCCGAAACGACCCGGCCCGAGCCCAGGACGCATACCGGGCGACCCGGCCCCTGCACCCCAATCCCATGGTTGTGGACAAACGCCTCGGTTATCTTCAGAATTGAAAACTGCCCGCAAGGGTCGTTCGGGGGCCGGCGTCCCCGCGCATTGGCGGCATCGCGCATTCTGGCGGCGCTTGATCATCCGTACGCAGGGATTGGCAGCCCATGGTCTTGGATCTCCTCCGACGCAAGAAACCTTCCCGGCAGGAAGCGCAGGAACGCCTGCGCTCCGCCGCCATCCTGGATCTGGCCTTGGGACAACGCGCCAAGGTCCATGTGCAGTTTGACGAAAAGGACAGCGCCCTGACCGGGGTGACGGCCACGATCCTGGAAGTCGGCGAAGCCGCCGTGATCCTGGAACTGGGGGGCGTGTCCGGCCTCAAGGACCGGTTTCTCAAGAAAAAGGTGACCTGTTTTTTCCGCATCATCGAGCGAGAAGCCAGACATCGGGAAATATTTTATACGTTTAGCAGCAATATCCAGCACATGGACACCGGAGTCGGCGGTTTTCCCCGCATCACCGTGTCCTTTCCCGCTGCCCTGGCCGCGGCCCAGCGCCGCAAGAGCCTGCGCATGAAGCCGGGAGTCCAGCAATTTTCCCATATCAGTATCTGGAAATACGAGGCCAACGGCGGCTTCGACATGGCCAAGCCCACGGTGGCCTACAGCCATTTCAAAAGCGGCCTGGCCCAGATCGCCAATATTTCCGCCGGAGGCCTGCGCTTTTTCCTGCACCGCGCCCAGGTGAAGGACAGCGGCTTGGAACCGGCCAAGGGCGATCGCTTCATCGTTTTCCTCATGTTCACGGAAAAGCTGCCCAAGTTGCGCGACGAATATTGGCTTGTAACCAAGGTCAACAACATCCGGCCCGATCCCGTCTCCGGCGATCTGGCCCTGGGCCTGGAATTTATCGCCAACGGCGTGCGCCAGCCCGATTCCGGCAAGGTCGAATGGTCGAAAATCGCCGACAACGTCGTCGACGACCTGGCCCAACGCATCTATCTTTGGCACGTGGCCCTGTACCGCGACCGGGGATTGTCCTGACGCTTCCTTCCCCTGCCGCTCTCCTCTTTCGCCAAGGACACCGCCATGCAGACTTCCCATCTCGATTTTACCGGCTATATGGGCCGGCGCATCCACCTCGGCGTCACCGGTTCGGTGGCCGCCTACAAGGCCCTGCCCCTGCTGCGCCGGCTGCTGGCCACGGGCGCGTCGGTGGGCGTCACCCTGACCGAGGCGGGGACTCGGTTCGTCACCCCCCTGTCCTTCGAGGCCCTGGGGGCCGATCCGGTCCATACCGCGCTCTTTTCTCCGGATTCGGCCAATTTCGCCCATCTGGCCCCGGCCCAGGCCGCCGATCTCCTGGCCATCGTGCCGGCCACGGCCAACAATCTGGCCAAGCTGGCCCACGGCCTGGCCGATGACCTGCTCTCCTGCCAGGCCCTGGCCTTTACCGGCCCCATTGTCTGCGCCCCGGCCATGAATCCCCGGCTGTGGCAGGCCCCGGCCACCCAGGACAACTGGCGCACCCTGCTGGGGCGCGGCGTCATCGGCCTGACCCCCCAGTGCGGCCCCATGGCCTGCGGCGAGACCGGCCAGGGACGCCTGGCCGCCGACGAGGCCATCTTCGCGGCGATCCTGCGGGCGCTCACCCCCCAGGATTTGGCCGGGCGCAAGGTCTTGGTGAGTCTTGGGCCGACGCGGGAATATTTCGACGCGGCCCGGTTCTGGTCCAATCCTTCCACCGGGCGCATGGGAGCCTGCGTGGCCATGGCCGCCTGGTTGCGCGGGGCCGAGGTCACGGTGGTGTCCGGCCCGGTGTCCTGGTGGTTTCCCGAGGACGTGCGCGTTTTGCCCGTGACCAGCGCCGCCCAGATGTACGACGCCTGCCTGGATGTCTGGTCCGGCAGCGACTACGGCGTCATGGCCGCGGCCGTGGCCGATTTTTCGCCCAAGCCCCACCCCGGCGGCGGCAAATTCAAAAAAGATGCGGCCACGGGCCAACCGCCTCTGGAATTCGCGCCCACTCGTGATATCCTGGCGGCAATGGGCGGGGTCAAACAGTCCGGCCAATACCTCATCGGCTTTTGCGCCGAGACCGACAACCTGTTGGAAAATGCCCAGGGCAAGCTTTCCCGCAAACGCTGCGACGCCATCATCGCCAACCCCATCGGGCGGGGCGACGCCGGTTTCGCCGCCGCGTCCAACGAGGCCCTGGCCCTGGCCGCCGACGGCCGTCAGGAAACCTGGGGGAACATCCCCAAAACAGAAATGGCCATGAAAATATGGGACTTCTCGATTCGCTCCTAGAGGTGCCGGAGCACCTGCGCGTCTGGCAGATGGCCGGCGTGCGCCATTTCTACCTCGATCCGCAGGCAGCAAGCGTCCCTGAGCCCGAGGTCGCGGCCGGCGAGGCGGTTTCGGGTGCGTCCGACCCTGGCCAGCCCCCGGGGGCTTTGCCGGCCGCCGCGACGCCCACGCCAAGCGCCGCTGTCGAACCGTCCCCCGCGCCTCCGGCCGCTGTCCCGACTTCTGCCCTGCCGCCCCACCCGGCCGATTGGCCGGCGCCCTGGCCCAGCCTCTACGCCAAGGCCCCGCCCCGGCCCCGGCTGGTCATCGCCTACCGCGAACTGGGCCTGGACCTCACCGGCCAGGCCGACCCCAGGCGCGGCGGGCTGTGGCGCACCCTTATCCACGACCTGGGCCTGGCCGGCCAAAATGCCGTGGCCTTTTGGCCCCTGGCCTTGCCGCAAAACGGCGAACTGGTGGACCAGCCCGAGGCCTTTGCCGCTGGCCTGGCCCTCTTTTCCCCTGCGATCACGGCCGTGTTCGGCCCCCTGCCCCCGGCCGTGGCCGCTGCCCTGGCCGCCCGGGAGGATACGGCCGGTTTGCCCGTCGTGACGCTCCCCCATCCCGAAGAACTGCTCCAAGGCGATACGGAGGCGTGGGACCATGTGCGCACACTGCTTGCCGTTGGCTAAGGCCGGCCCGTTTCTCCTTTTCTGCGCCCTGCTGCTGGCGTGTCAGGGGCTGGCCCAGCCGGCCCGGGCCGTCACGGCTCTCGAGGTGCATCTGGCAGCGGCCATCAGCCCGGCCCAGGCCGACATGCTCGACGCCGCCCTGGCCTTCGCCCGAAAGAGCAACGCCGAGACGCCGGGCCCGGCCCAGGTTGCGGAGCAGCGCATCGATCTGGTGCTTTTGACCCTCGATACGCCCGGCGGCAGCATCGAGGTCATGCGCCGCATGGTCGCTTCCATCCTCAATTCCCCGATTCCGGTGGTGGTCTATGTCTGGCCCTCCGGGGCGCGGGCCGCATCGGCCGGGGTGTTCCTGACCGCCGCCGCCGCAGTCGCCGCCATGGCTCCCCAGACCACCATCGGCGCAGCCTCTCCCATCGCTCCGGGGGGCGGCGACCTTGGCAAGACGGCGGACAAGAAGATCCGCAACGACCTGGAAAGCCTGGTGCGCGGCCTGGCCGACAAGTACGGCCGCAACGTCAATTGGTACAAGCAGGCCATCGATCAGGCCGTCAGCCTGACGGCGGCCGAGGCCGCCGCCGACCGGGTGGTGGATTATCTGGCTGTGGACCGCACCGACCTGCTCGTCCAGATCGGCAAGCGCGGCCTGCCGACCGCTGCCGGCAAAGTGCGCTTTGACGGGTCGGAGGTCCGCTTCGTCGCCTATGAGCCCGGTGCGGTCTACCGTTTGTTGTCCTGGATTTTTGATCCGCAGATCGCCTACATACTGCTGCTGATCGGGGTGGCCGGGATCTTTTTCGAGCTGACCACCCCCGGGGTCATCCTGCCCGGCGTGCTCGGCGGGCTCTGCTTGATCACTTCCCTGTATGCCCTTTCGGTGCTGCCGACCAATGCCGCCGGGCTGTTGCTCCTGCTCTTGGCCGGCGGCCTTTTTCTCCTGGAACTGCATGTCACGAGCTACGGCCTTCTCAGCATTGCCGCCGTGATTTCGCTTTTTCTGGGGTCCATGCTGCTGTTTCGCGCCGATGGCCAATCCAGTCTCCCCTTGCGCCTGATTCTGCCCACCGTGGCCGGAGTCTCCGCCATCTTGCTCGGCGCGGTCTGGATTCTGGCCCGGGCCCAGCGGCAAAAGCCCCGCTCGGGCCTCGAATCCTTTCTCGGCCAGACAGCCCAGGTGCGCCATTTCGAGGGACGGGTCGGCAAGGTTTTCGTGCGCGGCGAAATCTGGGATGCCCGGCTCATCGATTCGTCCGCGGACGTGGTCCTGGTCCCGGGACAGGAAGTCGTCATCGAGGGGGTGGAATCGTTTACCCTGCTGGTCCGGGCGGCGGATAAGCCGCCCGCGTCCTAACCGCAACCGCCATACGGCGCGGAGGCTGCCATGTACGGATTCCTGCCAGTCATCGCCATTGTGCTGTTCCTGGTCATGACCTCGCTTCGGGTGCTCAACGAGTACGAACGCGGCGTGATCTTCCGCCTCGGGCGCATCATCGAGGCCAAGGGCCCCGGGCTTATCCTGCTTTTTCCGGTCATCGACCGCATGACCAAGGTGTCGCTGCGCACCTTTGCCCTGGACGTTCCCAACCAGGACGTCATCACCCGGGACAACGTCAGCATCAAGGTCAACGCAGTGGTCTATTTCCGGGTGGCCGAGCCGATCAAGGCCATTTTGGAGGTCGAGGACTACATGTACGCCACCTCCCAGATTTCCCAGACCACCCTGCGCAGCGTCTGCGGCGGCGTGGAGCTCGACGAGATCCTGGCCCACCGCGACAAGGTCAACGAACGGGTCCAGACCATTCTCGACGCCCACACCGGCCCGTGGGGCATCAAGGTGGCCAACGTGGAACTCAAGTACATCGACCTGCCCCAGGAGATGCAGCGGGCCATGGCCAAGCAGGCCGAGGCCGAGCGCGAACGCCGGGCCAAGATCATCAATGCCGAGGGCGAGTTCCAGGCCTCGACCAGGCTTGCCGAGGCGGCCGAGATCATCAGCGTCCGGCCCGAAGCCATGCAGCTGCGCTACCTGCAAACCATCCGCGAGATGGCCGCCGAGAGCCATGCCGCGACAATTTTGCCCATCCCACTTGATTTTATCCGCTCTTTTTTTCATGGTCCGAACCACGCCGCCGCACCGACGTATGGCCAGTCCCCGGTGACGGCGGCCCAACCCCGGGAAGGGCAGGAGACGGACGAACCGGTCCGGCCGGGATCACTTGAGGCGTCCCGGGACGACGCATGACGCCGTCCCGATGCCCGACGCGCCGCCACTGCGGCGTCAGGCTTTGCTTGTACCGTTACCCAAAGGAATCATGAATATCCTTGTTACCGGCGCTGCCGGATTCATCGGCTTCCATCTGTGTCGCCGTTTCTTGTCCATGGGTTTTGACGTCACCGGACTGGACAACCTCAACCCGTACTATTCCGTTGCCCTGAAAAAGGACCGCATTGCCCTGCTTGCGGCCGATTCACGGTTCCGCTTCGTTCAGGAAGATATGGGCGACCGGGCGGCCATGGATCGCCTCTTTGACGCCGGCGGCTTCAACTACGTCGTCAACCTGGCCGCCCAGGCCGGTGTGCGCCACAGCCTGACCCACCCCGAAGACTATATTAATGCCAATATAAACGGCTATTTCCATATTTTGGAAAACTGCCGGCAGCACAAGGTGGACCATTTCGTGTTCGCCTCGTCGAGTTCGGTCTACGGGCTCAACACCAAGATGCCGTTTTCCGTCCACGACAACGTCGATCATCCGATCAGCCTGTACGCGGCCTCGAAAAAGTCCAACGAGCTGATGGCCCATTCCTACAGCTATCTGTTCGGGCTACCCTGCACCGGGCTGCGGTTTTTCACGGTTTACGGCCCCTGGGGCCGGCCGGACATGGCGCTTTTTCTCTTTGCCAAGGCCATCCTTGAGGACAAGCCCATCCAGGTCTTCAACCACGGCAAAATGGAACGTGATTTCACGTACATAGATGATATTGTCGAGGGCGTTGTCCGGGTGACCCAGAATATTCCCAAGGCCAATCCGGCCTGGAATCCGGCCGCGCCGGACCCGAGTTCCAGCCTGTGCCCGTACAAGCTCTACAACATCGGCAACAACAACAGCGTCACCTTGCTGGAGTTCATCGAGGCCATCGAGACGGCCCTGGGCAAGAAGGCCATCAAGGAATTCCTGCCGCTGCAGCCGGGCGACGTGCCGGCCACCTGCGCCGACATCGACGATCTGATCCGGGATGTCGGGTTCAAGCCCGCGACCAGGATTCAAACAGGAATCGCCAATTTTATCGAATGGTACCGTGAGTATTACGGGCATTGATGTTGACAGGATGGCTCCTGTCCTCTAATCGGGCCTTTTACCAACCCTTTTACCCGCCTTAAGGACGGACAGCGGTAATGGAATTCAAGACCACGAAACGTGATCTCGAAGCGGTATTCGCCAAAATCCAGAGCCAGGTCGAGGAAGTGACGCTGCCTGACGAAGACTCGGTCAACCGCTTGGTCCGCCTTGCCCGCCGGATGCATCAACTGGCGGAAGACGCCTGGGCGGGTGAGGCAGAGGACTTCTCCCATCTTGCCGGCCAACTACTCAATGCTGTAAAAAAGGGCGATCTGGAAGGCTGCGTGATGCTCGTCGAGTCCCTCGACGACGCCCAGTCCTTTTGTCATCGCACCTTTCGCGAATAAGCCGCTGTCCCGCTGTTTCACGTGAAACAGCCGGGGTGGGCGCGTCTCGACCGTTGCGGGACGTATCCGGCCGAGGAGATGCGTCATGGCCCGTGTCATTGTTATCGCCAACCAAAAAGGCGGCGTGGGCAAAACCACCACCGCCGTCAACCTGGCCGCCTCCCTGGCGGTGATGGAAAAAAAAACCCTGCTGATCGACTGCGATCCCCAGGCCAACGCCAGCAGCGGTTTGTCCATCTACCAGGACAACATCAGCGAAAATCTCTACTCCGTCCTGTTTGATCCCCAAAACGCCGGCAAGGCCTTCGTCGGCACCGAACTGCCCTACCTCACCGTCCTGCCCTCGGCCCCGGACCTCGTGGCCGCCGATATCGAACTGGTGGACAAGCCGGGTCGGGAATTCTACCTGCGCACGCTGATCGAACAGGTGGCCGCGGACTTCGACTACATCCTGCTCGACTGCCCGCCCTCGCTGGGGCTGGTGACGCTCAACGCCCTGTGCGCCGCCACGGAAATGCTCGTGCCGCTGCAGTGCGAATACTACGCCCTGGAAGGTATCGCCCAGTTGCTGCGGACCTACGACCAGGTGCGAAAACGCCTCAATCCCCGGCTCAAGCTCCTCGGCGTGGTGCTCACCATGTACGACGGCCGCAACAAATTAAACCGCCACGTCAAGCGCGAGGTCTGGAAATGCTTCCCCAAGCTCTATTTCCAGACGCTCATCCCGCGCAATATCCGGCTGTCCGAAGCCCCGAGCTACGGCAAGCCCGTGCTCACCCACGACATCAAATCGCGCGGGGCCGAAGCCTACCTGTCCCTGGCCCAGGAAGTCGTGCGACGCCAGACCGCGGCCGGATGACCGCGGCCAGACGGATTTCGGCAAACAAAAAAAGCCGCCGGCGCGAACGCAGGCGGCTTTTTTTGCGTGGAATCAGATCAGCCCTTGTCCACGAAGGGCTTGCACTCGACCGTGAGGTGCTTCTTGAAATGTTTCTTGAGCACCAAGGCCTTGCATGCGCTGCACTGGAAGGTTACCAACCCACCGAGGTTGGCGTTTCGCAGGCGGAACTTGCGCGGGTCGTCGGCGCGCCAGTCCTCGGTCTTGGCTCCGCAGCAATCGCAATGGACGTCGTAGGCCGGGGGATAGGTGAAATCCCAATAGGCGAGCAGCTGCTCCCACTCGGCCAGGGGCTCGGGTTTTTCCACCGGCTCGGGCCGGCTGGAGGGGTCGAGTTGGTAC
>JBKICS010000316.1:0-9377 GCA_046567015.1 Acidobacteriota bacterium
CGGATCGGCGGCCAGGATGGCTTCCGGGGTCGGCGCTGCGGCCGGCTTCGGCCGATTGGCGGCCGGGGGGCGGGCCGGGCGCACGGCGCCGAGCGTCTCGGCCCGGGCCAGGGCCAGGGCGGCCAGGGCGGCGACCGTGGGGTCGTCGGCCGGCAGGCCGGCAAACCGCCGCTGCGTGGCTTCCTCGGGGGTGGGGGCCGGTTCGGGCGCGGCCGCGGGCTGGGACTGGGGCGTCGATTCCGGGGTGGTTTCGATCTCGCGGATGCGCCAGGCGCGCAGCCACTTGAGGTGGCCCTCGGCCAGGACCGTGCCGGCCGGCAGGCGGTAGCGGCCATCAGGACTGGTAATATCGGCGGCGAGCGCCATGCCCGCCCGGATCTGGGAAAAAGGAATCGTTGGCATGGGCCGTCACTTTGCCGGCGCGACGGCCGGCGGCCAGGGATGGGGGTCCGGGCCGATCCCGGGAACGCTTGCCTTCAGGCAGGTTAGCAGCGCCACGGCGGTCCGGCAAGAGTCGCGCCCGGGCCGGGCCGGGCCGGGCCGGGGGTTCCCCAGCGCGGACGCTTGCCGTATAAGGGCCGTCCGGTCCGGCAGGGACGCCTGTCCCCCGGCCGCACGGAGGCATCATGAGCGCATCCCCGCTTATCACCGGCGACGGGCAACTCGTCGATATCGGCGACATCCATTACAACGACGCGCTGTCCGCGCCCCAGGCCCTGGGCGTCATGCGCTTTGCCCATACCAGCGACGCCCTGCGGGGACTGGTGCGCGACCTGCGCGACCGGTCCGCCCGGGAGAGCCGCCCGCTGACCGATTTCATGGACGTAAGCGGCCGCAGCGGCCATTCGCGCATCGGCCTGGACATCCACCTGACCGGGGAACCGCCCGAGGTTTCGGACCGGGCCCGCACCGTGGAGCTGCCCGTGGCGGTGACGGCGCTCAATGCCGTGCTGGCCGAGTCCCTGGCCGACCTGCGCAACCTGTGCGGCGACGGCGGGGTGGATTTCGGCCGGCTTTTCATCCCACGCGGCCCGGCGGTGGGGCAGGCGGCCATTGTCGAGGCCATGGAGCGGGGCTGGCTGCTTTTGCCCAGACGCCACAGCGTGGCCGAGGACGGGGTGGTGGAAATCGCGCTGGAAAACCTGCGCTACGTGCTGTCGGCGCGCCTGCTCGGGGTGGGGCGCAATTTCGCCGAGATGGTGGTCAAGGGCAAGCACGGCCTGGGCATCTTCCAGAGCCTAGCCCCGACCGGCCTGCCGCCGCAGCTCGCGGCCAGGGAATTCATGGTCGGGGCGGTGCATATCGCGCTCGGGCCGTTTACCGCCTTCCTGGAGCGGCCGACCAATCGCGACGGGGTCTTTCACCTGGCTTCGCGACTGCTCGACGGCATCCGCACCACGGGCATCGCTACGCCGCGCCAAGTGGAGCTCTACAACAGCGCCGAGACGGCGGCGGCCACCGACGGCCTGGCCGTGCGCTTGCGCCTCTACCCGCCGGACATGCGGGTGGCCCGGCTGGCCGAACGGGTGCTCATCCCGGGGCGCAGCCGGGAAGTGCTGGCCGCCGGCGTCGATTTCGCCGACCTCACCGACATCTTCTCGCCGGCCGCCAGCCGGACCCTGTTCGACGAGGTGACCGACGATCCTTCCGACGGCGGCATCTACGGCCGGGTGCTCATGCCCGGCAAGATGATCACCATCCCCTGGGAGCAGGAGGAAGGGGTCTGGCTCCAGGAATTCCAGTGGCGGCTCATCTACGAATACGCCCGGGGCAACGTCCCGGAGGGTGTGCTCGAGGGCGAGGAGATTCCCAAGCGCATGCGGCCGTTTCTCGACGACCTCAAATACGTCGGCGGCGAGCAGAAGCTGTCCAAGGTCTTTGTCGCCGACGCGTTGCCGCCGGCCGATACGCTGCGGGTGCTCAAACGCAACGGCATCGGCGTTGTGGCGGTGCGGGGCATGGGCTGCGGCCCGGGATCGGCCTGCCGGCCGCCCCATTTCCGCATGGACCAGACGCTCTACGAGGAACTGGTGCGCCTGGAAGGCGAGGGCATGCGGTTTTACCTGCTGCTCGACTACAACGGCCATTCCCAGGTGCGGGAGTTTTTCCGGGGCCTGTGGGTGACGCGCGAAGGCAAGGAGCGCCTGCCGCGCATCCATACCACCATGGCCATGTTCGGCTCGGCCTGCGACGTCCTGGGACCGGTGCTGGCCGAACCCATCGCCGCTTTCCTGAAAAGAATGCGGGACCACCCCCGCCTGGGCGAGGGTTTTGCCGTGGCCCACGGCTCGGGGCCGGGGGTCATGCGCATCGTGGACGACGCGGCGGCGGCTCTGGATATTTTCCGGCTCGGGGTCGGCATCGACGCCGAGGAAATCGGCCAGATCCCCAATTTCGAGCCCGAGGCCGTGGCCCAGTTCACCAACCTGGCCATGAACACCCGGCAAGACATCCTGGACCGGCGCTCGCTGTTCAAGATCTTCAACCTCGGCGGCTTCGGCACCAGCTACGAAGTGAACATGGCGCTGACCTTCCTCAAAATCGGCCAGTGCCTGCCCGCGCCCTACATCTTCGTCGATCCCGTGGGCTTCGGTCCAAACGGCGATCCCTTCTGGCGGCAGACCCTGCAACAGTTCACGACCCTGACCGGCGATTTGGCCGGCGGCGGCCACGTCCTCGGGCCGCTTGGACCGCGCTGGGTGGTCAACTGCTGCCACGAGGTGCGCACCTACGACGAGGGCTACGCGGTCATGGCCGCCTTCGTGGACGATCCGGCCGCCTACTGGCGCGAACGCGGCATCGATTTTAGCCGGGTGCGCTTCGCCCGGGACAACCTCAAAAAGGCCGGCGTGCCCATTGCCCCGTACATTGAAGAAGCGTTGGAAGGGGAATGAGGCGAAGAAAAGAAAGGCGGAAGAGGCCTCCGGCGGCCAAAGGGCTGAGCCCTTTGGAATCCCACCTGGAAGGCAAGGGGGTAAGGGGGACGGCGGCGCCGCGACCGGCTTGCCAGCCAACGCCCAAAACCCCTTAAAATACTTCTCTAATCAAGGGGGTCCGGGGGGGATTATCCCCTCCCGGCCGCCGGAGGCACTCTTTCCTCATCCACTACCGACCAAACTGGTGATGGCTCCGAGCAGCGGTCCGGGAAACAGCCCCAGGGCCAGGAGGCCGGCGGCCATGGCCAGCAAGGCCAGGTTGCCGGCCGGGCCGGCCGGGGCCGGGGCGACCGGATGGGCCTCGATGCCGGGCTGCATGTACAGCGCCGCCACGATGCGAAGCGCGTAGAAGATGCCGACCACGGCCGTGACGATGCCGAAGGCGGCCAGTCCCACATAGCCGGCCCGAAGCGCCGCGCCGAAGACCAGGAATTTCCCGATAAAGCCCGCCGTGGGCGGCAGTCCGGCCAGGGACATGAGGCTTACGGCCAAGGCTGCGGCCCGCCAGGGATGGACGTAGCCCAGCCCCTGGTAGGAAGCCACGTCGTCGCGGTCGCCGGCCTCGTCCGAGAGCAGTCCCACCGCGCCGAACGCCCCCAGATCCATCAGCGCGAATGCCGCCAGATAGAAAAGCGCCGCCTCGCCGCCGCCTTCATTGACCGCCATGGCGGCCATGGCGATGTAGCCCATCTGGGCGATGGAGGAATAGGCCAGGATGCGTTTGAGGCTTTTCTGGCACAGCGCCCCGAGGTTGCCGACAGCCATGGTCAGCCCGGCCACCCCGGCCAGGGCCGGCCAGAGCAGCTCCCGGCCTTCGGGCGAGGCCTCGGCGCACAGATGGAGCAGGGCGGCGGCGGTGGCCGCCTTGGAGCCGGTGGAGAGAAAGGCGGCGATGGGGGCCGGCGCGCCCTGGTAGACGTCCGGGGTCCAGAGGTGGACCGGGGCCAGGGACAGCTTGAACCCGATGCCGATCAGGGCCAGGGCCAGGCCGGCCGAGACGATGGGGCCGCCGGCGGCCAGGGAATCGGCGAGGTTGAGGCTGCCGGAGCCGGCAAAGACGAGGGCCGCCCCGAAAACCAGCACGGCCAGGGACATGGCCCCGGGCAGGAAATATTTGAGTGCCGCTTCGGTGCCCAGCGGGTCGGACAGGCGCGAGGCCACCACGGCGTAGAGGCACAGCGAAGCCAGCTCCAGCCCGACGATCAGCATGAGCCAGTCGTCGGAGTCGGCGAGCAGCAGCATGCCGAGCGCCGACCAGAGGATCAGCCCGTACAGGGCATCGCCGGCAAAGCCCCGGCGGTCGGCGTAGCGGGCGGTGAGCCCCAGCGTGGCCAGGGTGACGGCCGAGAGCAGCCCGGCGTAGAAGCAGCCGATGCCGCTGGCCCCGGCCGGACCGGACAGGGCCCACAGGCCGGGCAGCGCGGCAAAGATTCCGGCCAGGACCGGGAACAGGTACTTTGGCGTGCGGCGAAAGCACGCGGCCAACAGCACGACCAGCCCCCCGGCAGCCAGGGACAGATGAGGAAACAGGGCTTGGAATTGAGAGGTCATGGCTGGTCCTCGCTCACAGGCCCGGGGTTACGGCCGGCCAGACATGCCCACTGATGAAATCCAGCGGTCCGGCGGCCAGGGACAGCACCGGTCCCGGGAAAAGCCCCAGCAGCAGGATGCAAAGGGCCAGGACGCACAACAGCGCCGTCTCCCGGGCGTTTAGATCGGCAAAGGGCAGGGAGGAGCGGGGCGGACCGAAGAGCACGTCCCGGGCCAGGCGCAGCAGATAGGCCAGCGTTACGGCCATGCCGGCCACGGCCAGGGCTCCGGCCCAGGCGTTCGTGCGAAACAGCCCGAAAACGATCATGGCTTCGCCGACGAACCCCGACAGCCCGGGCAGGGCGGCCGAGGCCAGGATTGCGTAGAGAAAGGCCGCGCCGAAACGCGGAGCCTTGTTCCACAGGCCGCCCAGGATCTCGAAGCGCCGGCTGCCGAGCCGTTCGCCGATCATCCCGGCCAGGGAAAAGAGTCCGCCCGAGGTCAGGGCATGGCTGACCATGAGCATGACCGCGCCGCCAAGGGCCAGCCGGCTGCCCGAGACGATGCCGGCCACGGCCAGGCCCATGTGGCCGATGCTCGAATAGGCGACGAGCCGTTTGACGTCCTCCTGGGCCAGGGCCACGGCCGAGGCGAAAAAAAGGCCGAGGATGCCCAGGGTGGTGAGCAG
The DNA here is from genome assembly GCA_046567015.1 of Acidobacteriota bacterium. GTDB lineage: Bacteria > Desulfobacterota > Desulfovibrionia > Desulfovibrionales > Desulfovibrionaceae > Solidesulfovibrio. Next base: position 5,155 of record JBKICS010000316.1, read on the forward strand.
CGGGGCAAAGGCGTGGGCGGCCTCGGGAAAAAGCGGCAGGGCAAAGCGGATCAGCGCATAGCCGCCGGTCTTGAGCAACAGTCCGGCCAGGATGAGGCTGCCGGCCGTGGGCGCTTCGGTGTGGGCGTCGGGGAGCCACATGTGCACGGGTACCAGCGGGATCTTGATGGCAAAGGACAGGACAAAGGCGGCAAAGAGCCAGCGGCCGACCGTATGGGACATCTCCACATGGGTCAGGGCGTCCAGGGCGAAGGTCGGCCCGGTCGGCCCATTCGCCGCCAGGATACCCAGGGCGATGACGGCCAGGAACATGAGCAGCCCGCCCGTGGCCGAGAACAGGAAGAACTTGACGGCCACGCGCATGCGGTCGCCGTGGCCGAAGACGCCGATGAGGAAAAAGACCGGGATGAGCTGGGCCTCCCAGAACAGGGCGAAGAGAAAGAGGTCGGAAGCCAGGAAGATGCCCTGGACCGTGGAGAGCGTGGCCAGGATGAGCGCGTAATAGAGCGCCGGGCGTTTGGCGTCGTCGTGGCGGGAGGCGACCATGCAGCACACGCCGATCAGGGCGGTGAGCACCACGAAAATAAGGCTCAGGCCGTCCATGGACAGGCTGTAGCGGATGCCGAGGCCCGGCATCCAGGCCAGATCCTCGATGACGGGCAGATCCGGCCGGGGGCCGGCGAAGAGCAGCGCGGCCAGCCCGGCCAAGGCCAGTTCGCCCAGGGCGGCGGCCAGGGCGAAGCGGCGGCAGGCCGGCGCGTCGCCCCGGGTCAGGGGCAGGAACGCGGCGGCCAGCAGGGGCCAGAAGATGAGTAAGGTAAGCCAGGGCAGTTGCCGCATGATCGCTCCGGGTGCGTTAGGTCAGGCGCAGGGCCAGCCAGGTCAAAAGCGCCGCAGCCGCGCCGAGCAGGGTGGTCAAGGTGGTGGAGGGCCGGGCCGAGCCCAGGCCGGCGGCGGCCCGGGACAATTTGAAAATGCCCGAGGCCGCGCCCATGACCGCGCCGTCCAGGACGTCCTCATCCACGCCGCGCCATAGTTTGTTCGCCAGATGAACGTAGGGGGCGGCGATCCGTTTCCGGTAGAAGGCGTCCAGGCCCAGGCCGGCGGTGAGCAGACCGGCCGGGGCGGCCGTCGGTCGCCGGGCCGGCCGGTAGATGACCCAGGCCAGCAGCAGGCCGGTGAGGGCCAGGACGGCGTCGATTATTTCCACATACAATTCGGCGTGTTCCACATGGGGCGGGATGGGCGTCACCGTGCCGGCCAGATAGGCGTCGAGCCAGGGCTTAAGGCCCATGAATTCCGGCGGATTGACGAAACCGTAGACCAGGGCCAGGGCGGCCAGGGGCCACAACGGGCGTTCCATGCGGTTCAGTTCGGGTTCGGAAAGCAGCCTGGCCGGATCGGCCGTGTCGATCGGTTCGGCGAAAAAGGCCACGAACAGCAGGCGAAAAACATAGAGCGCCGTGAGAAAGGCGGCCACGACGCCGAGGATAAACGCCAGCAGATAGGCCGGCCCGGGATGGGCGATGGCGTCGGCCAGGGTGCGGCCCTTGCTGAAATAGCCCGAGGTCAGCGGCAGGGCGGACAGGGCGGCCGCGCCGCAGGCAAAGAGGATGAAAAGGCCGGGCATGGCCTTGCGCAGGCGCGCGCCCATGCGGAAGATGTCGTGTTCCTCATGGAAGGCCTGAATCATGATGCCGGCGGCCATGAAAAGCAGGGATTTGAAAAAGGCGTGGGCCTGCAAGTGGAAAAAGGCTCCGGCCACGTCGCCGCAGCCGGCGGCCAGGAACATGTAGCCCACCTGGCTTATGGTCGAATAGGCCAGGATGCGTTTGACGTCGCGCTGGCCCATGGCGCAGGCCGCGCCGTAGAGCGCCGTGGCCGCGCCGATGACCGCCGCCGTGGCGCCGACGTCCGGGGCGATGGAGAGCAGCGGTTCCAGGCGCATGAGCAGGTAGACGCCGGCGGTCACCATGGTGGCGGCGTGGATGAGCGCCGAGACGGGCGTGGGGCCGGCCATGGCGTCGGGCAGCCAGGAGGACAGCGGCAATTGGGCGGATTTGCCGCAGGCGGCGAAGAGAAAGAGAAAGCCGATGAGCGTGGCCGTGGCCGTGTGCATGGTGTCGATCCGGCCGGCCAGCCCGGTCAGGGACGCGTCGCCGGAGCCGGCGATCAGGATGGCCAGGGCGGCCACATAGCCCAGGTCGCCCACCCGGGTCATGAGAAAGGCCTTGCGCCCGGCGTCCACGTTGGGGAGCTCCTCGTGCCAAAAGCCGATCAGGGCATAGGAGCAAAAGCCCACGCCCTCCCAGCCCATGAAGAGAAAGACCAGATCGTCGGCCAGGGCGATGATGAGCATGAAAAAGACGAACAGATTCAAATAGCAGAAATAGCGCGCAAAGGATTTGTCCTCGCGCATGTAGACGGCGGAATAGAGATGGATGAGCAGGGCCACGAAGGTGACCGTGACGGTCATGAGCCCGGCCAGGCGGTTGTAGAGGATGGAGAAATTGGCGGTAAAGCCGTCAAAGGCCAGCCAGCGGCCGAGCGAAATTTCGTGCGGGGCGACGCCCAGGTTCCAGATAGCGGCCAGGGACGCGGCCAGCGACCCGGCAATGGCCAGGGCGGCGAGGGCCCCGGAGGCCGGACGGATGAGCCGGCTGGAGCCGGCGGCCTGGAGGATGGCCCCGGCCAGGGGAAAAAGGAGCATCAGGGCGATAGCGGTGGTCATGCGCCCCCCCCCAGCCGGTCATAGCCGTCGGCATCGACCGACCCGCCGCCGCGCCGGCCGTGGACGAGCAGGGCCAGCCCCAGGGCGGCCTCGGCCGCGGCCAGGCCCATGACCAGGATGACGGCGGCCTGGCCGCTGACGTTGCCCCAGGCCAGGGCCGCGCCCACGAAAACCAGGCTGCCGGCGGTGAGCATGAATTCCACGCCGATAAGGATCATGAGGATGGAGCGCCGCGAGGCGGCCACCACGCCGCCGACGACGAAAAGTCCGGCGGCCACGGCCAGCACATGGGACAGGGGCAGGTTCATGCGGCCGGACCTCCGGTTGGCTGCGCCTTGCCGGCCGGCCGGCCCCGGCCCAGGAGCAGGGCGGCGGCCAGGGCGGCAAAGAGCAGGATGGAGACGGCTTCCACCGCCAGCCAATAGGTGTCAAAAAGGACGCGCCCCACGGCGGCCGGTGTGGCCATGGCCGCCGGCAGGAGACGCGCGCCGGTGGGGTCGGCTCCGATCAGGACGAACAGGGCCATCAGGGTGGCGGCGGCAAGCGTGCCGGGCACGACGAGCCGGCCAAAGGGCAGCGGCCCGTCCCCGGCCGTGAGGCCAAGGAGCATGATGATAAAAAGAAACAGCACCATGATGGCCCCGGCGTAGACAACGACCATGAGCACGCCGGGCAGGGGCGCGCCGAGCACGGCCATGAGCGCCCCGGCGGATAAAAAGACCACCACGGCGCAGCACACGGCATGGACCGGGTTTCGCCTTGTGGCGGTCAGCACGGCCGCGCCGAGGAGCACGGTGGCCAGGAGATAGAACAGCGCGCCAAGCGGGGTCATGATCGCGTCCTAGGGCAAGATGCTTTTGACGTCCACGGGGTCGTCCTCATTGATGTGGCTGCCTTTGGGGCCGCCGACAAGCACGCCGGCATGGGCGTAGAAGTCGTAGTCCGGATCCTTGCCGCCATGCTCCACCAGGAGTTGCTCCTTTTCATAGACGAAATCGGCGATGTCGTCCTTGCAGAAGGCAAAATCCGGGGTGAGCTGGATGGCGAGCGTCGGGCAGGCCTCCTCGCACAGGCCGCAGTAGATGCAACGGGCGAAGTTGATGCGAAACCAGGCGGCCTGCCGGCGGCCGTCCGGGCCTTCCTCGGACTGCATGGAGATGCAGTTGACCGGGCAGGCCCCGGAACAGAGGTAGCAGGCCACGCAGCGTTCCTTTCCGTCCGGGGAGCGGGTGAGGATGATGCGGCCCCGGGTCCGGGGGGGCAGGGGGCGTTTGTATTCCGGGTACTGTTCGGTGACAGGCTTTCGGAACAGATGGGTCATGGTGGCGGCATAGGAGCCGGCCAGCCCGGCCACGCCGTCGAGGATTTCGCCGATAAGGCTTGGTTTCTTGTCCGCCATGACCGTACCTCAGGCGTTTATGGCCAGCAGTGCGCCGGTGACCAGGATGTTTACCAGGGCCAGGGGCACAAGGACCTTCCAGCCGAGCCCCAT
>JBKICS010000317.1:0-3074 GCA_046567015.1 Acidobacteriota bacterium
GGCGTCCTGGTCCGGGTACTTGGCGGCCGTCTCGTTTAAAAGCTGCCCCAGGGTGAGGTCGCGCAAGGGAGGCACGAAGGTCATGGGCGGCTCCTTTTTTATTGCGGGATGTAAAGGACGGCGTAAATGTCGGTCTTGGCCGCGTTGCCGCAACCGACGTAGTGGGGCACCACCGAGTTGAAATAGACGGAGTCGCCGGCGGCCAGGACATGGCGGTCCGGCCCCACGATCACTTCCAGTTCGCCAGAGACGACCACGATGAATTCCTCGCCCTCGTGGGAGGACAGGGGCTTTTCGCCGCTGGTATCCTCGTCGGGATAGATCTCGATGAAAAACGGCTCCATGTGGCGGTCGGTCTTGGCCGCGCCCAGGGAGTGGTAGCGGAAGGCGGCGCGTTTGCCCCGGGCCTTGCGCAGCACGGCGTCGTCCTCGCCGCGTTCAGCCTGGCAGGTCACGCAGATGTCGCTGTCCACGGCGTCGTCCATGAACGTGCCCAGGCGCTGGCCCAGGGCCAGGGAGATCTTGAGCAGCGGGCCAAGCGAGGGGGTGACGTCCTCTTCTTCCAGGGCGGTGAGAAATTCGACGGAAAGGCCAGTGCGCCCTGAGAGGTCCTCGCGGGAGAGTTCCTGCCGTTCCCGATAGGTGCGAATACGATCCCCAAGCTTTTTGACGCTCATGGCTACCTCGTTGAAAAAAATATGGTGGGTTGGGGCCGAAGCGACGCTGGCCCCGAGGAAAGTGATTCCATACCACATGACGGGGCGGAATTCCAGCCGTTTTTCCAGACTCCGCTGCTCGGAAAGAAGCATTTGACAAGGTCGGCTTCCATGCGAAAAAACGTGTGAAACCATTTCGCAACTCAAACGCACCAGGTGAGGGGAACCCCATGAGCAAGGAGATCGGGCCGGTCAAGGAGATCGCCATGCGCCTTCGCGGCCTGCGCGAGGCCACGGGACTGACTGCCGCGGCCGTGGCCGAGGCCACCGGCGTATCGCCCCAGGACGTCGTGGACTATGAAACCGGCGGCAAGGAAATTCCCGTCAGCTACCTCTATGAAGTCGCCAAGGTGTGCGGGGCCGACCTGACGGCCATTTTAACCGGCGACGACGCCCATCTGCAGGCCTATTCCCTGGTCCTGGACGGCCAGGGCCTGAGCGTGGACCGGCGCAAGGCCTACAAGTACCAGTCCCTGGCCTACCGCTTCCACAAGCCGCACATGGAGCCGTTTCTGGTCACGGTGCCGCCCAAGGACGAGTCCGAGCTGGAATTCAACCGGCATCTGGGCGAGGAATTCATCTACATGCTGCGCGGCCGGCTGGAGGTGCGCCTGGGCGACGACGTCCTGACGCTTGTCCCCCACGACAGCCTGTATTTCTCTTCTCGCACCCCCCACGCCATGCGGGGGCTGGACGGCGAGCCGGCCGAGTTTCTGGACGTGATCATCTAAACCCCTTGCCACCCCGGGAGACCGCGATGCCCGTCGCCAAACTGCGACCCAAGACCTACCGTGAACTGGTGGAGACCTTTTCCGTCTCCGTGCCCGAGAACTATAATTTCGCCTTCGACTTCCTCGACGCCGAAGCGGCCGCCGATCCCACCCGGCCGGCCATGATCCACATCGGCCCGGACGGAACCCGTCGCGATTTCGATCTGGCCTATTTCAGCCAGGAATCCGCCCGCATGGCGAATGCCTTCAAGGTCGCCGGCCTGGGGAAGGGCGACAAGGTCATGGTCATCCTCTACCGCCGGGTGGAGTGGTGGGTGACCATGCTGGCCCTGCACAAGCTCGGGGCCATCCCCGTGCCCTCGCCCAACCTGCTCACCCCCCACGACATCGATTTCCGGGTCAATTACGCCGGCATCAAGGCCGTTGTGGCCGAGGATTCCGTGGCGGACCGGGTGGAGGCGGCCCGGGGCACCTGCCCGACGCTCACCGTGTGCGTCCAGGTGGGCCCGTCCCCGCTGCCGGCCGGCTGGCTGGATTACGAGACCATCCGGGCCGCGGCGGCGCCCGAGTTTCCGCGCACCTGCGACGCTCCGGGCGGCAACGATTCCCTGCTCATCTTCTTTTCCTCGGGCACCACCGGCATGCCCAAGATGGTGGAGCACAGCCACGGCTACCCGCTGGGGCATCTGACCACCGGCGTCTACTGGCACAACCTGGAGCCCGGCGACGTGCACCTGACCCTGGCCGACACGGGCTGGGGCAAGGCGGTCTGGGGCAAGTTCTACGGCCAGTGGATGGCCGGGGCCACGGTCTTTACCTGGGATTTTCGGGGCAAGTTCGTGCCGGCCGAGCTGCTGGACATCATAAGTCGGCATAAGGTCACGACCTTTTGCGCCCCCCCGACCGTCTACCGCTTCCTGATCCGCGAGGATCTCAAGCAGTACGACCTCTCGGCCCTGCGCTACTGCACCACCGCCGGCGAGTTGTTAAACGACAGCGTGTTCAGCTCCTGGCTCGAAATCACCGGCCTGCCCATCTACGAGGGCTACGGCCAGACCGAGACCTGCCTGCAGATCGCCACCTTCCCCTGCATGAAGCCTAAACCCGGCTCCATCGGCCGGCCGGCCCCGGGCTGGAACGTGGCCATCCTGGACGAGGCGGGCAAGGTCTGCCCGACCGGCGTCGAGGGCGAGATCTGCCTCAAGCTTGAAGAAGGCAAGAACCTGGGCCTTTTTACCGGCTATCTGCTGGAGCCGGAAAAGACCGCCAACGCCATGGTGGAGGGCTATTACCACACCGGCGACAAGGCCTGGATGGACGAGGACGGCTACTACTGGTTCCTCGGGCGCACCGACGACCTCATCAAGTCCAGCGGCTACCGCATCGGACCCTTCGAGGTGGAAAGCGCGCTTATCACCCACAAGGCCGTGGTTGAGGCGGCGGTGACCGGCGTGCCCGACGCCGTGCGCGGCCAGGCCGTCAAGGCGACCGTCGTCCTGGCCCCGGGCTACGAAGGCTCGCCCGAGCTGGTCAAGGAGCTGCAGGACCACGTCAAAAAGGAAACCGCGCCGTACAAGTACCCGCGCATCATCGACTTCGTGCCCGAGCTGCCCAAGACCATCAGCGG
>JBKICS010000318.1:0-5169 GCA_046567015.1 Acidobacteriota bacterium
GGGGTCATGACGTCGATGACCAAGGCCCCCTGTCCGCTCCTGCTGGCGACTGCGTCGCAGCTAAGGGCATAGCCCATGATAGAAGCTCCTTTTGCGTTCCCCTGGAGGAACTTGGGCCTGGCCCGGGGACGGGCCAGGGCGGGTTTGGCCGAAGGCGACGGCCGCCTCCGGGGCGGCTCGACGGGCCGGAGGGAACAATGAGAAACAATAGAACGAATTGACGGACAGACGTCAAGCGAGGCCTTTTCGAGTCGCAGGACCGGGCTGATCCGGTGGAGGGGGCGCGGCCGCAGCGCCGGCGTCCGAAACGGCCGGGTGCTCCCGCCGCCGTGGTTTGGCGGGCCGGGTGCCCCGTTCCCGGCCAGACCCCTGGACTCCCCCTGGTCCCTGGTCTACGGGAAAGGGAATCCCGGCGGCAGGCGACGCGCCGGCCCCGTCACCCCGAGCCTTGAGGTCCGACACCCGTGCGAAACGACCCTCCCGAGATGTGCCCGCATTTCTACGCCATCCTCGACGCCGCGCAAAACGGGATCCTGGCCGTGGACAACGCCGGCCGCGTCATCGTGGCCAACCACGTCGTCGAGGAGCTGCTCGGCCTGCCCAAGGCGGAGCTGCTTGGCCGAGACATCACCGACGTCATCCCGGACTCGCTTTTGCCGCGCATCCTGGAGACGAAAAAGCCCCTGCTCGGCCAGATGTTTGCCTGCAACAACGCGGTGCTCATGGCCAACTACTCCCCCATCATGGCCGGGGAGGAGGTGGCCGGGGCGGTCAGCGTCTTCCAGGATGTCTCGATCCTGGAGCACACCTCCTGCGAGCTCAACTACGTCAGCGACCACATCAAGGAACTCGGGGCCATCATCAACGCCTCCTACGACGGCATCTTCATCACCGACGGCAACGGCGTGGTGCTGCGCTTAAACGAGGCCTACCAGCGCATGACCGGCATCCGGCCCGAGGAAGTCATCGGGAAGAGCATGCGTCAGCTGGTGAGCGAAAACTATTACGACCAGTCGGTGACCCTGCTCGTCATGGAGACCCGCAAACCGGCCACCCTCACCCAGGCCATCAAGGGCGAGGGGCGGTTCCTGGTCAGCGGCAGCCCAGTCTTCGACGACGCCGGCAATCTATTTCGGGTGGTCACCAGTGTCCGCGACGTGACCCAGCTTCTCAAGCTGCAGGACCAGCTCATCAAGACCAAGGAGCAGTCCCGGCGCTACGAATCGGAGATCTCCTATCTACGTTCACTGCAAATCGAGGCCGGGGACATCATCTTTCGCAGCCGGTCCATGGCCCAGGCCCTGGTCACGGCCACCCGGGTGGCCTACGTGGACAGCACGGTGCTCATCACCGGCGATTCCGGCACCGGCAAGGAACTCATCGCCAAGCTCATCCACAAGAAGGGCAAGGGCGCGTTGCAGCCCTTTATCGCCATCAACTGCGCCGCCTTGCCGGAGCATCTGCTGGAAGCGGAACTCTTCGGCTACGAGGGCGGGGCGTTTACCGGGGCCAAGAAGGAAGGCAAGCCAGGGCTTTTCGAGCTGGCCCACGGCGGCACGCTGTTCCTCGACGAAGTGGGGGATCTGCCCATGGTGCTCCAGGCCAAGCTGCTGCGGGCGCTCCAGGAAAAAAAGATCATGCGCCTGGGCGGCACCAAGCCGTTTCGGGTCAATGTCCGGATCATCGGGGCCACCCACCGGGACATGCTCAAGATGATCGAGCGCCGGGAGTTTCGCCGCGACCTGTACTACCGGCTGATGGTGGTGCCCATCCATCTGCCGCCGCTGCGCGACCGGCGCGACGACATCCCGCTTCTGGCCATGCATTTTCTGGAAAAGTTCAACCGGCGCTTCAACTATGCCAAGACGCTCGCGCCCCGGACCATCGACGCCCTGGTGGCCTATTCCTGGCCGGGCAACGTGCGGGAGCTCGAAAACTGCATCGAGCGGATGCTGGTCACCACCGTGGATGGCGAGATTTCCCCCGAGCACCTGCCCGAGCTGGTGCGCCGCTCCGGCTTCCTGCCGCGCCGGGGCTCGCAGCTGGCGGATGCGGTGGCCCAGCTCGAATCACACCTGCTGGAGGAAGCGTTTCGCGAGCACGGTTCCTGGCACAAGGTGGCGGCGGAGCTGGGCATCGACCGGGCCACGGCCTATCGCAAGGCGTCCCGCTACGGCTTGGCCAAGCAGTGATCGCGGAAAAGGCCTTGTCGCAATATTGCGACGGTCGCATTTATGAGAAGTCATTTTATACAAGCCTATTACTATTAGAAACGTTCCCGTCTGTCGCAAAATAGCGAATACGCCGCCACCCGTCGTTCCCTCCGATCCTCCCGAAATCCCAGCACTAATTCTTCCGAGCACGGAAGTTGCTCACTCCGTGACGCAACTGTGCAGGAAAACCGCAGCACCCCCGAGCCAACGGCCGGGACTCGGTTCCAACATGGTTGCGGTCAACTCTTCCAGACAGGAGGGAAAAGCAGCGATCCAGTACGCGTCGCGGGTGTGTCGTCAATCAGTGCTCAATTCATTTTTGACGTGCGAGGGGGCATCATGAGTTTGCTTGGACCGGTTTTCAAAAGAGAATTCGGAAAGAAACAACCGTATATTCCGCTCGGGCCATTTCACTTGCGACTGCCGTTCATTCATTATCGCTTCGAACTCCCCGACTATATCCAGGGCCTGCTCATGTGCGCCGTCTGCCTCGGCGTCATCCCCTTGTTGCAGGAATATCTCGGCATGCCCTTCGAGGTGGCCATCACCATCGTCATCTTAAACGGCTTCTTCTACCTCTGGCACGCCCACCTGGGCGACCCGGTGGTGCCCGGCTGGATCACCCCGGCCATCCCGCTGCTGCTCCTGTGGATCAAGACCTTTCCCGAGGGTCCGGCCAGGGTCCAGGCGCTCATTGCCTTCGAGCTGGAACTCGGCGTGCTTTCGCTGCTGCTCGGCGTAACCGGTCTGGCCAAGAAATTCGTCGATCTGGTCCCCGACGCGCTCAAGGCCGGCATTCTCCTCGGCGCCGGCATTGCCGCCGTGCGCCTGGTCTTCCAGGCCGGCGGCCGCTTCGACAGCTATCCCTGGACCATCACCATCGCCATCGGCTTTGCCTTCTACGTCCTTTTCTCCAACCACTTCAAAACCTTGCGGAACATGCACCCGGTCCTCAAGGCGATATCCGACCTGGGCCTCATGCCCGCCCTGGTGCTGGCCATCGTCGTCGCCCCCCTGGTCGGTGAACTGCCCTGGCCCTCCATCGAGTGGGGCTTTACCGTGCCGCATTTCAAGACGCTTTTCACCGAGTGGACGCCCTTTTCCGACCGCATCGGCTGGCCGGCCTTGAGCCTCTACGCCAGCGCCGCGCCCCTGGTCTTCGCCGTCTACATCGTGCTTTTCGGCGAGCTCATCCAGGCCGAGGCGCTCATCGACGAAGCCCGCGAGTTTCGCGGCGGCGACGAGGACATCCACTTCGACGCCAACCGCAACAACATGATCGTCGGCATGCGCAACATGGGCATGTCGCTCCTTGGCCCGGACATCTCCATGTGCGGGCCCATGTGGGCGGCCATGCAGGTGGTGGAGTGCGAACGCTACAAGCACGGCCCGGAAGCCATGGACAGCCTGTTCGGCGGCGTGGCCTCCTTCCGCTGGGGCACCTTTACCGGCTACTTCTTCCTGCCCATCGTCACCCTGGTCAAACCCATCCTGCCCATCGCCCTGTCCCTGACCATGCTGGTGCAGGGCTACGTGGCCGTGCGGGTGGGCATCTTAAAAGCCCGGACGTTTAACGACCTGGGCGTGGCCGGCATCATCGCCGCCGTGCTCATCACCCGGGAAGCCGCCGCCGCCTTTGCCGTGGGAATCGTCTTGTGCCTGCTCATCTACGGCAAGGACTTCTTCCGCAAGTGGGACCGCTACGACAAGACCAAGGATCCGGTGTTCAACGCCAAGATCGGCGACGAATAGGCCTTTGTCCCCAACGCAAACCCCTTTGAGGAACAGCGCCATGCAAAAGACCACGATATTTCAGACCACCTCCCGCGTCGTCATGGGTCCGGGATCGCTCAAGGCGATCGGCGCCGAAGTCAAACGCCTGGGCGGAACCCGGGTCATGATCGTGACCGACCCCGGCCTGGTCAAGACCGGCATCGCCGCCCGGCTGGAAGAGCTGCTGGGCGAGGCCGGACTTCCGCTGAGTCGGTTCGACGCCGTCGAGCCCGATCCCGCCTTCGAGACGGCGGTCAAGGCGGCCGAGGTGGCCAAGGCCTCCGGCTGCGACATCATCATCGGCATCGGCGGCGGCTCGTCCCAGGACGTGGCCAAGGTCGCCTCCATCCTGGCCACCAATCCCGGGCCGGTTTCGGCCTATTTCGGCATCGACCTGGTGCCGGCCCCGGGACTCAAGCTCATCCTCGTGCCCACCACCGCCGGCACCGGCAGCGAAGTCACGCCCATCGCCATCCTCTCGGACCACCACGAGAAACTCAAAAAAGGCATCGTCAGCGCCCACCTCTTCCCGGCCACGGCCGTGCTCGACCCGCAGCTGACCATCGGCCTGCCGCCGCAGGTCACCGCCGCAACCGGCATGGACGCGCTCATCCACGCCGTCGAGGCCTACACCTCCGTTAACGCCACCGACATGACCGACATGCTGGCCATTCAGGCCATCCGGCTCATCTACGGCGACATCCGCAAGGCCTTTGCCAACGGCGAGGACCTCGAGGCGCGCGGCAACATGCTGGAAGGGAGTCTGCTCGCCGGCATGGCCTTCGCCAACGCCGGGGTCACCGCCGTCCACGCCTTCGCCTATCCCATCGGCGCGGAATTCCACATCCCCCACGGGGTGGCCAACAGCATCATGCTGGTGCCGGTCATGGAGTTCAACATGCTCGGCAACCTGCCCCGGTTCGCCTACCTGGCCGAGGTGCTGGGCGAAAATACGGCCGGGCTGTCCCAGCGCGAGGCAGCGCTTAAGGCCGTCTCCGCGCTGCGCACCTTGTCCCTCGACCTCAAGGTGCCGGCCCATCTGAGCGAGTTTGGCGTGCGCGACGAGCACATCGCGGACCTGTCCAAGGGGGTCATGAAGGTCACCCGGCTGCTCGCCAACAACCCCCGCCGGCTCGCGGTGGAGGACGCCGAGGCCATCTATCGCTGCCTGCTGTAGCGTCGC
>JBKICS010000319.1:0-3377 GCA_046567015.1 Acidobacteriota bacterium
CCGGTGATAAGCGCCGTAGGCATGGCTGAACTCCTTGTCGCCGGCCCCGGGTGGTCGTCCCGGGGCACGCCGCGCAATCGTTTACGGGAAAGGGCGCGGGGCAAGCGCCCGCGCCGGGGCGGGCAGGGCGAACCCTAGCCGAAACGCCCGTCAACAGCAAATCCGTTTTCCAGCCGTCCCAGTCCTGCCCGTGCCGGGCAGGGCGACCGGGCGTCGTGAACAGCGGCCCGGCATCCTGGGCGTCGCGCCAGGCCCGGGCCTGCCGGGCGCCGCCGCAGCCGGACTAGAACCGCAGCAGGGACGCGCCCCAGGTGAAGCCGCCGCCAAAGACGGCCAAAAGGACCAGCGCCCCGGGCTTAATGCGGCCGGCGGCCCGGGCCTCGGCCAGGGCAATGCCGACGCTTGACGCCGAGGAGTTGCCGTAGCGGTCGATGGTGATCACGCACCGTTCGGCCGGAATGGAGAGCTTTTTCGCCACGGCGTCGATGATGCGCATGTTGGCCTGGTGCGGGATGAGAAAGGCGACCTCGTCCGTGGCCGCGCCGGCCGCGGCCAGCACTTCCTCGCATACCGAAACCATGTTGCGCACGGCGTGCTTGAACACTTCCTGGCCGGCCATCTCCACGAAAAAGTCCTCGCCGACGGTGTCGCCGAGCTTTAACGGCGCAGCTGAACCGCCGCCCTTGACCGTGAGCAGATGCCCCAGCGACCCGTCGCTGTAGAGCCGGGCGTCCAGGATGTGGGCCGACCCCTCGCCCGGCGTGGCGGCGATGACGGCGGCGCTGGCGCCGTCGCCGAAAAGGACGCAGGTGCGGCGATCCGCCCAGTTGGTGCGCGAGGTGAGCACTTCGGCGGCGCACAGGAGCACCTTGGCCTCGGGGTGCAGGGCCACGATGGCCCGGGCCGTTTCCAGGCCGTAGACAAAGCCCGAACAGGCGGCATTGAGGTCTTGGGCGAACTTGCCCCGGATGCCGAGCTTTTCTTCCAGCAGGCAGGCCGTGGGCGGGCAGTAGAAATCCGGGGTCAGGGTATAGACCAGGATGTGGGTCAGCTCGTCGGCGTCCATGCCGGCATCGGCCAGGGCGGCCTTGGCCGCGCCCAGGGCCAGATCCGAGGAGGCTTCGCCCGGGGCGGCCACCCGACGTTCCCTGATGCCGGTGCGGGTGGTGATCCACTCGTCCGTGGTTTCGACGATCTTTTCCAGATCGGCGTTGGTCACGACCGTTTCCGGCACGTAAAAGCCCAGGCCGCGAATGTAGGCGTCATGTGTCATGGGGGAAAAACCGTCTCAGCGTTGTTCGTTGGCGGCCGGCCGACGGGCGCCGGTCAAGTCGATATTGGCGGCCACGGCTTCGGACAGATGGGAGTTGGCTTCCATCGCCACGAACCGGGCGGCCATGCGCACGGCGCTGGACATGGCTTTGGCATTGGACGCGCCGTGGCAGATCAGGCAGCTGCCTTTAAGGCCCATGAGCGGCGCGCCGCCATACTCGGCGTAGTCCACCAGGCGGGAGAAACGTTTGAGGGCGTTAAGCGCCAACATGGTGCCGATCTGGCCGAAAAAGCCCCGGCGCAGCTCGCCCTTGAGCAACCGCCCAAGCGACGAGGCCAGGCCTTCGGCCTGCTTGACCACCACGTTGCCGACAAAGCCGTCGCACACCACCACGTCCACCTTGCCGGTGAACAGGTCGCGTCCTTCGATGTTGCCGACGAAATTGAGCGAACTGGCCCGCAGCAGGTCAAAGGCTTCCTTGACGAGCAGGTTGCCCTTGCCCGACTCCTCGCCGTTGGAGAGCAGGGCCACGGTCGGGTTTTCCCGGCCGAGCATGGTCTTGGCCAAGACCGAAGCCATGACCCCGAACTGGAGCAGGTGGAAGCCCTTGCAGTCCACGTTGGCCCCCACGTCGATGATGACGCAGTGGGAGCGTTCGGTGGGCATGAAGGTGGCGATGGCCGGCCGGTCCACCCCGGGCACGCGCCCGATGGTGAACATGGCGCAGGCCAAGGTCGCCCCGGAGTGGCCGGCGGAAATGAGTCCGTCGGCCTCCCCGTCGCGTACGAGGTTGCAGGCCACCTGAATGGAGGAATCCTTCTTGCGGCGCATGGCCTCGGAAGGTTTTTCCTCCATTTCCACCACCTGGGAGGCGTGGACCACGGAAACAGGCAGGCCCTTGGCGTCGTAGCGCGCCAACTGGGCCCGTACCTTCTCCTCGTCGCCGACGAGGATGATTTCCGCCTTGCCGGCCTTGGCGGCATGCAGCGCGCCGGGTACGACCACCTGGGGACCGAAGTCCCCGCCCATGGCGTCCACGGCAATGCGCGGCTTGTTATTCGGCATCGTCCTTCCGCAGCATCTGGCGGCCGCGGTAGGTGCCGCAGCTCGGGCAGATACGGTGGGGCAGGGTGGGCTCGCCGCAGGAACACAACACCACGGCGGGAACCGGAACGTGGTCGTGGGCGCGGCGCATGCCTTTGCGGGACTTGGAGATCTTTCTATTGGGGACAGCCATGGCGATTACCTCGCGTCAGGGGTTGGGACACTCTCGCAACAAAGCGCGACAAACAGGCGACAATGCCTAGTTCGATCCGCGCGGCACCTTCAAATTTCGCAAAACGGACAACCTCGGGTCGCCCTCGGCGGTTTCGCAACCGCAGGGACCGTCGGTCAACCGTTTGCCGCAACGGGGGCACAGCCCCGGGCAGTCTTCGTCGCACAAGGGCTTGACCGGCAGCGCGAGCAGGAACTGCTCCCAGAGAAGGCTCCCCGCGTCAAGCTCCAATATCTTGCCCCGGCGTCGGATGAGTCCGGGTTCAAGGGTTTCTTCCGTCTCCAGAGGGGTTTCCTCGTAGAGGTCGAAGTCGGTCTCCACGGACAAAAGCACGTCCTCGGCGCAGCGGTCGCACGGGGTGACGAGCTTGCCCCGAAGGGAGCCGACCAGCAGCACGCCCCGCCCCTGGGGGGTCACGGTAAATTCGGCGGCAAGGCCGGTTTCCGGGAGATCCAGGCGGTAGGGCAGGGAAAATTCCGCAATGGAGTCCGTCCACAGGGCCTGGTCGGAAAAAGAAAATTCCCGGCCGGTTGCCGGGATGTCGGTGATATCGAGCCACAGTTCGGACATGGGTACCCCTCGCGAAGAAGAGTGTGCTAGACCCTGGCTTCCGTCTTGTCAAGAAAAAGCTTGCCAAGGACTTCCAACCCATGTACCTCACAAAATTCTTTGCGTCACTGTGAAAAACGCGCGTTTGCCCGAGGTTCCGCACGGGACGTTTTTTGGCGGGCAAGAGCGCGAATCATGTTTCCGGAGGAACCGTACCATGGCCAAGATCTGCGAGAATTGCGGCAAAAAGCCCCAGAGCGGCAACAACGTCAGCCACGC
>JBKICS010000320.1:0-4090 GCA_046567015.1 Acidobacteriota bacterium
AGATTGGGGATGTAGATCTTGGGGCAACGGGCGTGGGCGACGGCGTCGCCCACGCCCTGGGGCAGCAAATTGGCCAGCAGGCTCGAATAAAAGCTCCCGTAGGGAAAACAGATGACCTCGGCCTGGCGGATGAGCTTGTCGGTTTTCTCCCGGATGCGCACGGTCACCGGCGTCGGATCCTGCAGATCGGCCGTCAGCCAGAAGTCGACGATGGGCGCGTCGATAGGCGCGGTTTCCTTGCCGGTCATGCGGTGCTGCCCCAGAAGCACCCGGCCGTCGGCCAGCCGGCAGGCCAGGTGCAGGTCGGCGTTGACGATGGGCCGAACCACGCCCTTGGCCTGGACGAGCTGCATGAAGAGGTAGATGACCGGATCGAGCATGCGGTTGTAGTTGAAATAGCCGCCGGCCAGGATGCAGTTGCCGATGCTGGCCCCGCGCAGATCGAAGTCCTTGGGCCGACGCTCCTCGAAAAAGCGCAGATGGGTGCGAATGATCTTGCGCAGGGGGTCGGGCACCCGGCGCATGAGCGGATCCTCGCCGCTGATCAGGCGGGCCAGGCGCCGGGCCAGTTCCTCCTGGGGCGCGTCCTTTGGCAGGCGGTAGGCAAACAGCTCGAACACGGCCGGATTGCCGGTGATGGAGCGGTCGGCCAGGGCCATGATGCGGTTTCGCAAATCGCCCACGGCCGGCATGGCAAAGGCCCGGCGCAGCACGGCCGAGGAACCGCCGGAATCAAAGGGCGTGATCAGGTGGATGGAATTGGCCGTGTATTCGATGAGCGTTTCGCTGAGATGCCGCAGGGCGGTGCCGCCGCTGAAAAACAGGATTTTCGGCCCCAGTTCCGGGGCGCGGCGAAAAAGGGCCGCCCGGGACGGGTCCGGCAGCCGCACAGAACGGGTAATGGCCACCCGGGGAGAAGACGTGGTCTCTGGCACGACGATTCCTTTGTCGAAGCAGTACGGGAAAGCCCACACGTTTATGCGTTGCGGCCCAGCACGTCCAGACACAGGGCGGCGGCCCCGGCGAAATCCACGCCGCCGGCAATCGCCAGCACCGGGCAGCGGCCAAGCAGGGCGCGATAGCCGTCAAGCTCGGCCGGGCGCGGTCCGCCGGTGAAGAGCACGCCCAGATCCTTGGTCAGTGCCGGCAGGTATTCTTCCCGCCGGGAGAGATCGGTCCACTGCACCCGCATGACCCCGCCGCCCGGTTTCCAGGCCAAGACCACAAGCCCCGCCAGCCGGACTCGAAGCCGCACCCGGCCGGGTCCGAAACAGGCGACGATGGGCACGTCGTATTTGCGCTCAAGGGCCCACAAGTCCCCATGGGCCAGATTGGCGCAGGCCTGACGTTCCTCGTCCGCCAGCAGGCCATGCAGCCTCATTGGCCAGGATGGTGCCGGGATTGACCCGGGGCGGGCGCACGACGCCGGTCAAGAACAGGCCGCCAGCCTCGCGGCTGACCAGCCCCCGGTCGTTGGTGACGAAATCCGCGCCCTGGCGCATGAGTTCCAGGGCCAAGGTGGACTTGCCGGCCCCGGCGAAACCGGCCAGGGCCAGCCCCCGCTCTCCAAGGGCCACGCCGGCGGCATGGATCAGCCGGGCCCCCCGTCCAAGCTTCCGGTCGATAAACCGGGCATTGATGCAATTGGCCACCTGCTGCGGCCTCCCGGCGCACGGACCCAGAATGTAATTGCTGGCCCGGCCGAATACCAGCCACAAGCCGGTGCGGCGCTTGCGCACCACCCGGCCGTCGGACAGGTCGGCGTATTCCTCCTTGGCTCCGCCCTGGCCATGGGGAACAAACGGCAGGGCAATGGTCGGCGAAGGGCCGTCCACGGCATGGACCACCAGGTCGGGCTCGCCGCCGACGGCGGCGAAGTCGCAGTAATATTGGGACAGGGATTCGACCAGGGACGGGCTGTTGCTGCGCACGGACAGCCGCACCCCGGCCAGGGTCAGGTCCAGGGCGTAGGGCAAGGGCACCTGGCTTGCGGCGATGACGGCGGCGCAACTGGCCGCACCGGCCAACGCGTCCCGGCTGGGGTCGGGGATGCGGCTCAACGCGGCTGGCACTTTTGGCTGAGGACCACGCCCTTGATGATAAAGACAAGGATCTCGGCCACGTTGGCGGCATGGGCGGCCATGCGTTCGAAGCTGCGGCAGGCCAGGATGGCCCGCACCCCGTCTTCCGGCGCGGCCTGGCTTTCGGACAGCGCCTGGGTGATGCAGCGCATGGCGGCCACGGCCAATTCCCGGGCTCGTTCGTCGAGACGGCAGACTTCCATGGCCGCCTCCACGTCGTCCTCGACAAAGGACTTGCGCGCCAAGGCGAACATGTCGGCCGCCTCTCCGGACAAATCCTTGAGCGCGCCGTCGCACTCGCCAGGCAGATCGGCGCCGGCCAGGGCTCCCTCGGCGATGTTGACGGCCTCGTCGGCCAGACGCTCCAGATTGATGACCGCCCGGGCATAGCCGACGATGCGGCGCAGATCCAGGGCCACGGGCTGCTCCAGGGCGAGCAGCTTGAGGCAGGCCTCGTCGATGTCGCAGGTCTGCTGGTTGATGGCCCGGTCAGCCTCGATGACCTGCCGGGCCTTGCCCAGGTCATGGTCGCGGTAGGCGGCCACGGCAGCCTGACGGGACTCTTCGACCAGGCCGCACAGGGCGGCGACGCGGCCCTTAAGGGCCTCCAACTCGGCGTGAAAATGCGATCTGGTTTCCATGCGGGTGCGCTCCGAATAGATGGACGTCCAAGGCCTGACGCGGGCGGAGGGTCCGTTTGCCGTAAGGGGTCGGCTCAGCCGAACCGTCCGGTCACGTAATCCTCGGTCTGCTGCTTGGCCGGCCGGGTAAAGATGGCTTCGGTGGGGCCGACCTCGACGAGCTGGCCCATGTAAAAAAAGGCGGTGCGGTCGGAGACGCGCGCGGCCTGCTGCATGCTGTGGGTGACGATGACGATGGTGTAGTTGCGCTTGAGCTCGGCAATGAGCTCTTCGATCTTCTGGGTGGCGATGGGGTCCAGCGCCGAAGCCGGCTCGTCCATGAGCAGCACCTCGGGCTCCAGGGCCACGGCCCGGGCGATGCACAACCGTTGCTGCTGGCCGCCGGACAGGCCCAGGGCCGAATCGTGCAGGCGTTCCTTGACCTCGGAAAAAAGCCCCGCCGCGATCAGGCTTTTTTCCACCTGGCTGGAAATGTAATTGCGATCGCTCACCCCGCTCACCCGCAACCCGTAGGCCACATTTTCGAAGATGGACTTGGGGAAGGGGTTGGGTTTTTGAAACACCATGCCCACCTTGCGGCGAAGCTCCACCACGTCGAGGCTGGGTACGTTGACCTTGACCCCGTCCAGGAGCACGGCCCCCTCGGTACGGGTGCCGGGAATAAGATCGTTCATGCGGTTTAAGCACCGCAAAAACGTGGATTTGCCGCAGCCTGACGGACCGATCAGGGCCGAGACCTGGTGCTCGGGGATTTCCAGGTTGATGCTTTCCAGGGCCCGGAACCGGCCGTAATAGAAATCGAGATTCTCGGCGGCCATTTTGACGCTATGCTGCATGGGGCAAGCCGTCCTTGCGCGATGTGCCCGTGCGTCCCGAAGGTCGCGCCGGCCACTCGTGCTATGCCGCCCAGGCATGACGAACAGGCCATGGCTTTGTGGCAAACCGGTGACGCTGGCAAAAAGGTGAGGAAACTACCGTTACAAGGGCTCCAGACGGCGTTCGGGATGGATCGCCGCGTGCCTCGTCCCGACCGCGGCGTCAGGAACGGGAGGCATCGGAGGAGCGGCGGAGACGGCGGGAGGCGAGGCAGTCCAGCAGCGCTTCGGTCAGCTCCTCCCGGGAGGACGCGGCCTCGGCCAGCCAGCAGTATTCCCGGGCCAGACGCCCCTCGCCCAGGGACAGCAGGACGGCGCGACCGGCCTCCAGCAGTTCCCGGCGCTCGGACTGGGGCCAGGCAGACGCTGCATCATAGTCTTCCATGCTGCGAAGATGGAGCCTTGTCCCGGTCGAGGGCAAGCGACATTTCCGTGACAAATGCCCAGGGCAGAGGGAAAGGCAACGCTTCTTGTCTGGTCGCCAGGTGTCCCC
>JBKICS010000321.1:0-8461 GCA_046567015.1 Acidobacteriota bacterium
GCCTACCGCCAGGCTGCCGGCGGCCGTTAGGAAAAAGGGAAACGCCATGCGCCTGCTCATCTACTGCGACGATCCCGGCTACGGCGGCACGGCGGTCAACGCCGGGCTGCTGGCCGCCGGACTGGCCGGCCAGGGCCTGGACGTGACCGTGGCCGCCGCGGCCGACATCACCGGCCAGGCTCCGGGCGTCGGCTACGTCCCCATCGACTACGACACCATGCGCAGCTTCGACAAAACCGTCGTCAGCCGCAACGAACCCGAGGCGATCCTGCTGGCCGTGCGTCCGGATCTGGTGGTTTTTTGCGACGGCGCGCCGGATTCCAGCCTGGCGGCCAAGGCCGTCTGCCGCGATTTCGCCCTGCCCTATCTGGTCCACGTCAACTATGTGGCCCCGGGCCATGTCGCGGAAATCGCCCCGCGTCTGCCCGCGGTCGTCGCGGCCAATCAGGCCGCCGTGGCCGTGGCGGCGGTCTCCCAGGAGAATCTGGACCTGCTGCGCCGGTTTTTCGGCGCGCCGCCCGAGCGTTCCGGGGTGATCCACTACGGTCGGCCCGAGGCCTTTTTTAAGCCGGTCAGCGCGGCCGAGCGCCGGGAGCGCCGCGAGGCCCTGGGCCTTTCGCCCGGGGATATGCTCTGCCTGACCGTGGCCCGCTACGAATCGCGCAAGGGCTACCGCCACCTGCTGCGGGCCGTTTCGCTGCTGGCCGGGCATCCGGCCGGAGCGCGGCTGCGTTTTGCCGCCATCGGCCACAGCATCGGCGACGGCCGGCGCGTCCTGGAAGACCAGATTGCCGCCGCCGGGCTGACCGGCCGGGTGGCGCTCCTCGGCCAGCGCGACGACGTGCGGCAGTGGCTGGGGGCGGCCGACTGTTTCATCCTGGCCTCGGAGTCCGAGGGCATGCCCCTTTGCATCACCGAGGCCATGGGCCAGGCCCTGCCCGTGGTCGCCTCGGCGGTCAGCGGCATTCCCGAACAGCTCGGCGACGCGGGCATCCTGCTGCCCGATCCCAATGTCGACCCCGAAGCCACGGCCCAGGCCCTGGCCCAGGCCCTGGCCGCCCTGGCCGAAGCCCCCGAGGCCCGAAGCCGTCTGGGCCAGGCCGCCCGGCGGCGCGCCCTGACCCACTTCACCGCCCCGGCCATGATTCGGGCCTGGATGGAGCTGTTGCGCGCCTATGCCTCGGCCGTCCTGGCCGCCCGGCCGCGTTTTCCCGATCCGGCCGGCTATGTGCCGCGAAATGCCGCGCCCCTTGGCCGGGACATCGCCCTGGGCGACGACGCGGCTGCCAGGGAGTTCTTGAAGGAGGGCTGGAGCGACGGTGAAGGGGAGGGGCGCTGGACCGAGGGAAGCCGGGCCAGGTTGGCGCTGGCTCTGCCGGACGCGGCCCGCGGCGGCTTTGTGCTGGAGCTCGCCGGTTGGCCGTTTCTGGGGCCGGGGAACGCTCACGTGACCCTTGGCCTCTCGATCAACGGCCTCGAGGTCGCCCGCTTCGTCTGGCCGGGCGCGCCGGAGCGCCTTGACCTGGCCCTGGCCTGCCTGCCCCCTGCGGGCGAGTTCTGGCCGCGACTGGCCTATGTCGTCTTGTCCATCGACGGCGCATCCTCGCCGGCCGCCTGGGGCTTGTCCGACGACCCCAGGCTGCTTGGGCTGTTCGTGACGCGCCTGCAAGTAGCCCCCTTGCGCCCCGGGACCGGGGTCCGGTCGTGAGCGAGCCGCCAGGCGTCTCGGTGGTGGTTCCCTGCCGCAACCACGCCCCCTATCTGGCCGAGCGCCTCGCCTCCATCCTGGGCCAGACCGTGTCCCCGATGGAATTGATCTTTCTCGACGACGGCTCTACCGACGGCAGTTTCGAGGCGGCCCAGGCCTTTGCCGCCGATCCGCGTCTGCGCCTTGTGCGGGCCGAGCCGCCAACCGGCAGTCCCTTCGCCGCCTGGCGGCTGGGCCTGTCCCAGGCCCGGGGCCGGCTGGTCTGGATCGCCGAGTCCGACGACGCCTGCGAACCGGATTTCCTGGCCGGTCTGGTTCCCCTGTTCGCCGCCGATCCCGGGCTTGGGCTGGCGTATTGCCAGTCGCTGGCCATCGACGCGGCCGGGCGGGTCACAGGGACGCTTGCCGGGCACACCGACGCCGTGGACGGCCTGCGCTGGCGGGCCGATTTTCTGGCCGAGGGGCCGGAGGAGTGCCGCCGGGCGTTGCTGTTGCGCAACACCATCCCCAACGCCAGCGCCTGCCTGTTTCGGGCCGAGGCCCTGCGCGCCGCCTTGCCGGCTGCCGCCGGCTACCAGGTCTGCGGCGACTGGGCCGTCTACGCCGCCCTGCTCGGGGCTGGCTGGCGACTGGCCTTCCGGGCCGCGCCCAACAATCGCTTCCGCCGGCATGCGGCCAGCCAGCAAGCCGACCTGGCCCGCAGCGGCCTGGAGATCGCCGAGACGGTGCGCGTCAAGCAGGCCATCCTGGCGGCGGTCGGCGGCGACGCCGAGACCGTGGCCGCCTCCTCGGCCATGACCCTGGAACGGCTGGTCGAACTGGCTGCCCAGGCCGGAGCCGTGGCCGCCTCGGGTTGGTTTGCCGACGGGAAGCTCTTGGACGACCTGCTGGCCTTTGATCCGCATTTCCTGGCCGGTCTGGCCGGGGGGTCGCCTGGGCGCTATTTCCTGTGCGACGTGTACGCGGGCGGGGAGGGCGGGCTTGCCGAGAGCCGCAAGGCCAGCCTGCGCTATCCGCCCAACCGCCCGGCGACCTTGTCGCTGTTCTGTCCGGCCGGCCCCTTGCGCCTGGACCCGACCCAGGCGCCGGGGCTGGTGCGCCTGCGCGGCGTGACCCTTTCCGGCGAGGACGGCCGGCTGCTGGCCGCCTGGCAGGGGGAAGGGCTGCGGGCGCTCACTCCGGGCGGCACCGGGATCGTCGTGGCCTGCGACGCGGCGGGGCTGCTCCTGTGGAGCCATGGCGGCGATCCCTGGCTGCTGTTGCCCCAGGTGGCCGCTTCCGGGGCGCGGGTGCGCCTGGACATCCAGCTGACCGGCTACAGCCTGACGCCGGGGCTGACCCCTTTTCCCGGGAAGGTCTGACCCGGCGGATGCGAAGCGTCCGCACGGCCTGCAACACGGCCAGGAGCCGCCAGAGTGGAATTTCCGTGAGCGCAAATAAACCGGAGGAAACGACCATTCCCACGAAATAGTGGGAGAAGTTCCTGCGACTGTCCGGTTGTCTCCACCTCGCGTCCCGGCGTATCTTCAATGACTATACGCCGCAGCCTTTCGGCCGCGAAGAAGGAGCCGTCATGGAGTGTCCCGTTTGCGCGCGCGCCTGCCAGCTCGCCCCCGGCAAGACCGGGGCATGCCGCCGGTATGTCCGGGAGGGCGACGCCGTGCTGGAGCGCTACCCGGACCGCTATCTCATTACCAGCCCCATTTCCGTGGAAACCATCCCGCTGTTGCATTTCCACCCCGGAGCGCCGTTTTTCCAGATCAGCACCGTGGGCTGCAATTTCGAGTGTCCGGGCTGCATTTCCACGGTGACGGCCCGGGAGATGCGGCCCGACAGCCCGGCCTTGCGGCAGCTTGCGCCCGAGACCGTGCTGGACATGGCCCTTTCCCAGGGCTGCCGGGGCATTGCCTTCCTGATGAACGACCCGCTCGCCTCCTATTACACCTTCCTCGGCGTGGCCCGGCTGGCCAAGGCCCGGGGGCTCATGGTCGCCTGCGCCACCAACGGCTATTTCACCGAAACGTCCCTTGAGCCCTTGCTCGGGCTGCTCGATGCCGTCAACGTCGGCGTCAAGGGGGCCGGGCCGGACGGCATCCGGGCCTGCGGCGGAGGCGATCCGGCGGTGGTCTTGCGCACTATCCGGGCGCTTCGCGCCGCCGGAACGCATGTGGAAGTCGCCTGCATGGACCGGCTGGACAACCGGGACGACACCCGGACCCTGGCCCGGCTGCTGGCGGACATCGCCCCGGACATGGTGCTCCAGCTCATGCGCTACGTGCCCATCGAAACGGCCGATCCGGCACTTGAGCCCGCCGTCGCCGACACCGAGGCCTTTGCCGGGGAACTGCGGCGCATCCTGCCCTTTGCCTACGTGTTCAATGCCCCGGGCACCCGCGTCCTGGATACGATCTGCCCGGACTGCGGCGAACGGGTCGTGGCGCGCGATTTCTACGGCCCCATGGGCGCGCGGCTGTTGTCGCTCTCCCCGGGCGTGCCGGAGGAGAACGTTCGCTGCGGCCGTTGCGGCAAGGACGCGGCCGTCTCCGGTTCCGTGTCGCCGCCGGCCCTGCGCGAGGAGGCCTTTCAGGGCGGCTATCCGTTCACGCGGGGGCTTGAGATCGTCGAATCCCTGTGCCTGGCCATGGGCGCGCTCGAGCAGGCCGAAGTGGTCCAGGCCTGGGAGCATCTGCTGGCCAACGACATGCTGCCGCGCCTGCACCACGACATCCAGACCATCGACGGCTATTTGGGCCTTATCCGCGATTTCGGCCGGGCCCTTGGCCGCGAGGCCGGCGCGGCGCGGCTTTCGGACTACCTGACGGCCATGCTGGAGCCGGTCCGGCAGGGCGTTGCCGGCGTCAAGCGTCGTCCCCGGGCCTATTACGCCATGGGCAAGCCGCTTTTCGCCATCATGGGCAGCCGGCTCGAAAATCAGCTCGTGGAAGCGGCCGGCGGGGAAAGCGTCAATACCACCCTGGACCTCAAGGGCCGGCCGGGGCGCACCATCGCCGCCGAGACGCTGGCAAGGCTCGACCCCGAGGTCATGTTCATTTCCTCGTTTCTGTCCAACAGTCCCGAGGCCTTTCTGGCCGATTGCCGGACCCTTGGAATCGACGTCGCGGCGGTGCGCACGGGCAGCGTCTACACCTCCCCTGTGCCGGCAAGCGACTTCGGAGCGCCCAAGTGGGTGCTCGGTCTGCGTTTTTTGGCCAACAAGCTGCATCCGGACCGCTTCGACTTCGACATCGAAGCGGACGCGGCCGCCTACCACGAGCATTTTTTCGGACAGGCCTATCCCCTTGCCTCCATCAACAGATCCTTTGCCAAGCCCAGCCGCCTGTGGCGGTTTCGGCCGGCTGCGGCCGCAGCCGGGGAGGCGGTCGGCCCGGAGTCGCGGATTTCCTGAGGCAAGGGGCCTGCCGGCGTGGTCGGGCCGCAAGCCCAGGGGATGCATCCTTCCCTGGCCGGCGCAATGGGGCAAGGCCCCGTGCGACTGCGTGCCGCGTCGGACCGGACTGCGGATGGTCATGGAGACGTTCAGGCTGGCGTCGGAGGGCCGGCAGCAGGGGTGTGGCCGCTGGCCTCAATGTTGAGCCGAGCGCCGGCAGGGCCGCTGGCCCGGATTTGGGGAGTGCCGGGTGGACCGGCGGCCGATTATCGAGCCGCGCGGGTGTCGGGGCTGGGCGCGATTTCGTGTTGCGTCGGGCTGGGAGTGGAGTGGCTTCCTCCCTTGGCCCGAAGATCACGCCGATCATGAACCATCGTGTAGCGGAAGCGGCGTCGGTAGCGCTGCACCTGTCTCAGGTAGACTGCTTCCTCTTTCTCGCCGGGATGTGGCATCCTTCCTCCGTTGCGCGCCTACATGTTCACAGGCTCCTGCTGCGTCATGTGCTGGCAAGCCGGAATGTCCAGCCCCCTGCGGTTGCGGCCGGACGGTTGTCCATGCGGGTCCGCCGTGCGCAGGGCCCGTGCGGCCAGCCGATGCAGGTCGTGCCTGTCGCCGCCCGGGCGGAAACTGATTGTCGCCTTGACCGCCGGCGGACCCTGCGCACCAACGGATTGCCCCTCCGTGTTGGGAAAAACGGTGGGCAAGAAAAAAGGGTTTACTGCATTTCTGCGGTAAACCCTTGAACTTTCTTGGCGTCCCCAAGGGGATTTGAACCCCTGTTAGCGGCGTGAGAGGCCGCCGTCCTAGGCCACTAGACGATGGGGACGAAGCCGGAGCTGGTGGGCCGTGCTGGGCTCGAACCAGCGACTCTCTGCTTAAAAGGCAGATACTCTACCGACTGAGTTAACGGCCCACACGGGAGAAAAGTCACTATGCCGGTTGGCCGTTTCTGTCAAGCCTATTTCCTCCGGCGCGGGAAAAATCCCTCCGGACCCACTCGGGACGGGGCTTCCCAAAGTCATCCCGCCCGGCTATACCTCACGCCCCATGGATATCGCTCCCCTCTGGCACGCCCTTGGCTGGCCGCTCGTGCGGCTGCTCGCTTCCCTGGCCCTGGGCCTGCTCGTGGCCAACGTCATCGAGGCGCTCAACTGGACCCGCTTCCTGGCCCGCCTGGCCGCGCCCATCATCCGCATCGGCCACCTCAAGGACGTCATCGGCGCCAGCTTCTCCATGGCCTTTTTTTCCGGCATGGCCGCCAATTCCCTGCTCTCCGAGGCCTACGGACAGGGACGGCTCACCGACCGGGAACTCATCCTGGCCAACCTGTTCAACAGCCTGCCCACCTATTTCCTGCATTTGCCGCAAATGTTTTTCATCACCGTGCCCTTCCTCGGAGCCCGGACCGCCGGCGCCTACGTGGGCCTGACCCTGCTCGCGGCCATCGCCCGCAGCGCCGCCATCCTGGTCTACGGCCGGCTGGTCCTGCCGCCCCTGCCCGAGGGCTGCCTGGTCTGCCACCTCACCGAGGACGGGTTCTCCTGGCAAAAGGCCCTGCGCAAGGCCTGGAAGCGCTTTGTGCGCCGGTTGCGCACCATGGTCCTTTTCACCGTGCCTATCTACATCGGTTTCCATTACCTGACGGCCTGGGGGGCATTCGCCGCCATGGAACGCT
The DNA here is from genome assembly GCA_046567015.1 of Acidobacteriota bacterium. Lineage (GTDB taxonomy): Bacteria > Desulfobacterota > Desulfovibrionia > Desulfovibrionales > Desulfovibrionaceae > Solidesulfovibrio. The sequence continues at coordinate 6,772 of JBKICS010000321.1, forward strand.
GGCTGGCCGCCCACCTGAGCTTTCTGGCCTGGATGACGCCGCAGGCCGTCAGCATTGTCATGTTCCAGGTGGCGGCCGAGACCTCGGCCGGCCTGGCCGCCGCCGGAGCCATGCTCGGCGCGGGCAGCCTTGACGGGCGCGAGGTGGTGCTGGCCCTGCTCGTGGGCAACATCCTGTCCACGCCCATGCGGGCCTTTCGCCACCAGTTTCCGTATTACGCCGGCATCTTCAAGCCGGCCGTGGCCGTCAAGCTCATCGTCCACAACCAGGCCTTCCGGGCGGCCAGCATCCTGATCGTGCTGGTGGGCTACGCTCTGCTCAACTGATCCCGGGGCTAGCGCACGCGCCGGTATTCCACGTATCCGGCCCGGGGGTTGTCGCCGCCCGGGGCGAGGAAGAAGAATATCAAGCGGTCCGGTCCCTCGAACCGGCCCAGGCGCAGGCCGTCGGTATGGCCGGCCAGGTAGAAATTCACGTTGTTGACGTCGATGACGCCGGAGAAGGCATCCTCGCCGCTGACCTTGCCGCTCCAGCGCACGGTGCCGGCAAAGACCCGGTCCTGCTGCTCCGTGATGACCATGACGGCCTTTTCACCGGTCTGGATGAAGCCGTTTTTCTGGGAGTGCAGGTGGTAGCCGGTGGACTCCCAGGTTCCGGTCAGTTTGGGGATGCCTTCGCCCTGGGCCAGGGCCAGGGCGGGCAGGCCCAGGAGCAGGACGGCCAGGGAGAGAAGGGCGACTCGGACGCGCATGGCGGACTCCTTGGTTGGGGTCGTTGGGCGGGCTATTGCCACGGTGACACCTTACCCCAGCGCCGCCCAAAAGCAATGCCGGCCCATCGCCCGCACGTGGCCGGGCCGGCGGCGCTCAGCCGGGTTTCCGGGCTGTGACGTGCCGGCCCATGGTCGTTGGCGAGCTGGCAAACCCGGTCGGGCCATGGTCGGTTGCCGCCGCGAAGCCGGCCCGGGTCAGCAGATGCAGAAACGCCGTTTCCGCCAGGGCTCCGCCCTGTCAGGTGAACCAGGAGGCAACGGTTGCCGCCGGATCGAGGCTTGGCGGCGCGGTGAGCAACTGGTCGGCCAGTTGCAGCCGGCCGCCGGGCTTGAGCACCCGCAGCGCCTCGGTCATCGCCGTCTCCTTGTCCAGCGCCAGATTGAACACCCCGTTGGAAATAATGACGTCGCAGCAGGGCTCGGCCAAGGGCAGGGCCTCGGCCGAGCCCTGGACGAACCGGGCGTTGGCAAGGCCGCTGCGCCGCTGGTTGGCCTGCCCCACAGCCGCCATGGCCGGGGAAAATTCCAGGCCCAGGGCCAGGCCGTACGGGCCGACGAGCAGGGCGGCTAACAGCGTGTCCACTCCCGCGCCGCAGCCGATGTCCAGCACGGTCTCCCCGGGCCGGGGCAGGGCGAGGGAGAGCGGATTGCCGACGCCGACGAAGCCGTCGAGGGCCGCCTGGGGCAGTCGGGCGAGCAGGGCCGCGTCATACCCCTGGCCGGCCAGCCCGGCCCGGCCGGTGGGGTAGCGGAACTGGCCCTGGGACGAAATGGCGACTTGGGCGTACTTGCGCAGGATGGCCCGGCGGATGCGGTCCTGGTCGGCGTGGCTTACGACGGGCATGGGGCCTCGCATCGGATTTCTCTCTCGCTTGGCGGGAAATCGACGATGATAACCTCTGCGCTGCCGCGCTCGTT
>JBKICS010000322.1:0-4879 GCA_046567015.1 Acidobacteriota bacterium
AGTGGGCCGCTGTCCTGAACCGTTCATGAACAAAAATCCAGAAACTAGTTGACAGTGTGTAACAATTCTCCCTGGTGAACCGCTGCATGGAGGAGGCGGGCGAAGAGGGGAGCAGGGGGAGCAGGGCGCAGCGGGTTGTGGCGAGATTTCGCTCGGTGTCCGATGGGGCCGGGACGGATTCGCCTGGTCGGGGCGTTGCCTGCGCGTTTCCGGTTGCTTGTCAAAACCTACCGGAAATGCACGCCTTGTCGAACGCCGGCGTCAGGGAATGGGTCTCAGGCCTGTCCGGGACGGTGGGGTGCTGTCCTCCTTCATGGATTCGATGCGCTGCCGTTTTCGTGTTTTCCCGGCGTTGCGTCGTGGCGCCGCGCGGGTGACTGGTTTCGGAGATTTGCAAATCAGAGGCCAAATGCACACTAGTTCGGTCGGGTTTGTGCGCGGAAACCCGGCCTCAGGCCGGCTGCAAGGGTTGGGCGGTCACGAAGTGCGAAATTTCTCCAGCTTTTCTCATTGGTTCAGGTTTTCCTGAATCTTTTGTCAGAATTGCCGGTTGCGTAACCGCCGCCGCGAGGCGTTGCCGCTTGTGTCAGATTTGGCAGCCCTCACAAGTAGTGCCGCCAGTTCGGTTGTCAAACCGGAGCGGTTGAAACAATAACCCACCGCAATGTCTTAAGAATTCTTGAAGCTCAGCGGGAACCGACAAATTTAACAATATGAAATTATTGGATATTATCATTTCTGGGCCCACGGCCTTGCCAGGCCTGATTTTCCGCAACGTCCCGTCCGCTCCCTTGTCGCTTGTGCCGACCGGCGCGGGGCGGCAGTCAGGCTTTGGTGTCAATAATCCTTCAATATATAACGCAAAAACATGTTGAAGAAAGGATTGTGCCCGCCGATGGCTCGCAAGCGGGCGTCCGCAGACGCGACCGGAGAGCCGGTCGCCGACCGGTTGGCTGGGAGCGGTCGTCCGGGCCGGGCCGACGGCCACGCCCACGGTTTCAAGGCCTGGCCCAACGCGGCAAGAATGCAGGACTTCTGTCATGTGCCCAGGCATGGGCAGGCAATCACGTTGCATTGGATACGATTGCTTGTGAAACGGAAATGATGCCCTTGAAACCCGGAAATTTCTTCCGTGTCGGCGGATGGCCGGCCTGCACTGGACGCGGCGTCGGCTTCAAATGGGTGTTTGCGTTTCCGCAAGCCCCCCGGAAAAATACCGATGCGCCGGCATTGGTCTGGAACATGCTTTGCCGGCATCGGCCAAAGGCAAATTTTTCCGGGGAGAGGGCGCGGCAACAGTCAAGAATTCGTCGCCTGCGTTTGTCGCAAGGGGCGCAACAGATCCACCGCTCAGCCTATGGACCAATTGCGGCCGCGCACTCCACGAAATGTGGAGTTGCGTCAGCCTCCCGACCGTTGCGTGGATCCGCGTCCGGGACGGCCCGCCACGGGGAGGACCGCTAAGGGCAGGTTCCTGCGGCAAAACCGGGCTATCCGGCTTCGCTCCCGTCTTCCAGCCCAGGCCTGCCGGCCTTTTGACGTTTCCCTGGCGCGACGCCTCTGGGCGAGGTATTGCTACACGCCATTAACCTTTTCCTGAATTTTCGTTCATTGCTGGTTCAGTGAAGCGGCCATGTTAGCCATTTATAGACGTTTTTCAACTGTAAGCGGCCTCAACGAGAACCGTGAAGCGTGTGCTAATTCATACTGAATAGGTATGAAAAATGCATGCCGCCGACAGGGCTCGCGCCGGCGCCAGGCCGAGCCTCCCGAACACATCAGTGGACGCCCGCTCCGCGCCGACGCAGCTCCCAAGCCAGCCCCAGAGGAGAACATCATATGGCAAACATACTCAATCCAGGCACTGCGGCCGCCGCGCCCGGCTCCATCGCTCCCGCGCTCAGCCTACTCCTGAACACCCCCAGCGCCGCCGGCGGCGGCACGGCCAAAATCACCCTCGATCCCATCACCCGCATCGAAGGGCATCTGCGCATCGACGCCCAGATCGTAGGCGGCGCCATCACCGACGCCTGGTCCTCGGCCACCCTGTTCCGGGGCATCGAGCTGATCCTGGCCGGCCGCGACCCCCGGGACGCGCCGCTTATCACCCAGCGCCTGTGCGGCGTGTGCACCTACGTGCACTTGCAGGCCGCCTCCGTGGCCATCGAGGACGCCATGAAGCTGACCGTGCCGGTCAATGCCCAGATCGTGCGCAACCTCATAAACGGCACCCAGTTCCTGCACGACCACATCGTCCACTTCTACCACCTGCACGCCCTGGACTGGGTCGACGTGGCCTCGGCTGTGTCCGCCGACCCCAACGCCGCCCAGACCCTGGCCCACCAGATTTCGCCCTCGGCCCCGAGCATCGACTTCGCCGCGGTCAAGACCAAGCTCAACACCCTGGTCAATTCCGGCCAGCTCGGCACCTTTTCGGCCGGCTACTGGGGACATTCCGCCTACAAGCTTTCCCCCGAGGCCAACCTGGTGTTCGTGGCCCACTATCTCCAAGCCCTGCGGCAGCAGGCCGAAACCGCCAAGATGATGGCGATCTTCGCCGGGAAAAACCCCCACCCCCACGCCACCGTGCCCGGCGGCGTCACCTCCGGCGCGGAAATCTACGTGGCGGCCAACCTGACCAGCTTCACCGACAAGCTGACCGCCACCAACAATTTCATCAACCAGTTCTACCTCCCCGATGTGGTCTACCTGGCCAAGCAGTACCCCGAATACGCCAAGGTCGGCGGCTTTCCCAACATGCTGGCCTACGGCGAATTTCCCCTGGACACCTACGGCACGGGCAACTGCCTGCTGCCCGGCGGCGTGATCATGAACCAGAACGTCTCCAAGGTCGCGGCCGTGAACCTAGCCAACATAACCGAGGACGTATCCCGGGCCTGGTACGCCAAGGGCAACGCCCTCAACCCGGCCAGCGGCGTCACCAGTCCGTCGTATACCGGCTACGACCAGGAGGCCGACTACTCCTGGCTCAAGGCCCCGCGCTACCAGGGCCAGCCCATGGAAGTCGGCCCCCTGGCCCGGGTGCTGGTGGCTTACGGCAAGGGCCAGACCCAGGTGAAGGCGGCCGTGGATTCCCTGCTCTCCAGCCTGGGCCTGACCGTAAACGACCTGTTCTCTGTGCTCGGCCGCACCGCCGCCCGGGCCATCGAGACGCAGGTCATCGGCCAGGCCATGACCGGCTGGCTGGCCACGCTCAAAAGCAACATCGCCGCCGGCAACATCGCCACGTTCACTGGCAAGGCCGTGCCGGCCAACGCCACGGGCGTGGGCCTGGGCGAGGCCCCGCGCGGCGCGGTGGGGCACTGGCTTTCCACCGACGGCTCGGCCATGATCAAGAATTACCAGATGGTGGTGCCCTCGGCCTGGAACTTCGGCCCGCGCGACGCGGCCGGCGTGCCCAGCGCCGTGGAATCGGCCCTGGTCGGCATGCCCATCGCCGACTCCAACCAGCCCCTGGAAGTGCTGCGCCTGGTCCACTCCTTCGATCCGTGCATCGCCTGCGGCGTGCACCTCATCGACGCGCAGGGCAACCCCAAGGGCATGGCCGTGGTACGCTAGCGGCGCACCCGTCGACCCGTGTTGCTCGACTGGGAATGCCGCAGGTTTCTGCTCGCCCAAGGGCCAGGTCAAATCCGACCTGGCCTTTTTTTAGGGCCGCGGTCGCACCGATCCAGCCTGCGGCGCGGTTGCGCCAGACTCAATCTCCAGCGGCAGCGGCCACGACCGCGACAATCGAGGTTTCGGTGTCATGGGCGGGGCTGGCCTGGCAGTATCGAAGCGGCCGCGCCGTTGAAGGCCACGGCGTTCTGGTACGAACAAATATGGATGAATGCGCACGCCAGATGTGGACTTCTTGAAATAATGCTCCATACTCTTAGAGTATGGATAATTTCGCGCCATGCGTGATTTTTGGAAATTCATATTGGATATTGGAGGGGAATATGCGGAAAAAGGATGATTCGTTAACATGGTGCTGAAGTTGGCGCACGTGTTTTTAGAGTCATCTGATCAATCTACACAGGGTAGTCATCATATTTACGAGCGTGTCGCGAATGCTCTTGAATAAAAGTCAAGGAGAGCTGGTAATGAACAATATCATTCTCCTGCTGCATGCCATGACAGGAATGTTCTTCATTTTGGCTTGCACTTGGGTTTATATTGAAACGCTTAACTGCACGGAAAGCAATTTGGGCAGGATTCGCATCGCCTGCCTCCTCGCCGCAGTTCTTATGTGGAGTACGCTGTGTATCGGCGGGTACTGGTACGTGTATTTTTACGCCCCGGACAAGGCCCTTATTTTGAAGGGGCCCTGGCCCCTGGCCCATGGCTTGTTCATGGAAACCAAGGAACACGTGCTGCTGATGCTGGTGCCTCTGGCCACGTTCCTGCCCATCATCGCCTCCAACGATCTGCCGACCGTCGCCTCTGCCAGGAAGTTGCTGCTTTGGGTGGCGGGCACTTCCGTGGTCATCGGTCTGGCCATGGAAGGGGCCGGGGCAATCATCAGCATGGGGGCCAAGCTGGCCTTGCTGCCGGCATAAGGGAGGTCAGTATGCACGAGTCGCAACTCAATAGTACGACCAAGTCCTATGGACTCAGCCTGGGCATCGCCAGCATCCTGAGCGCGCTTCTGGTCTTGGCCAAGGAAACCAACGAAGGTCTGCTCAACGCCATGAAGCAGGTCACCGTCCACCATTGGGTGACCCATGTCGTGTTCCTGGTGGCCACCTTCCTGATCCTGGGCTTCGCGCTCAACAAGAGCCGCGATGGCCAGGGGCCGGCGATCAGCGATGGCGCGCTCCTGCGGACGGTCATCGGCAGTGTGGTCCTGAGTACCGTGATCATCGTCGTTTTCTAC
>JBKICS010000323.1:0-3597 GCA_046567015.1 Acidobacteriota bacterium
GCCGACCGGGAGATCATCGAAAACGCCTGCTTCTGCATCACCCAGACCGTGGGCGGGTTGTGGGAGCAGACCCTGGTGCGCCGGCCGGTCCCGTCCGACGCCACGGCCCAGCTGCGCGCCCGCCTGGACGACGTGTTTCGGCTCTACCCGGAGCTCGCCGCCGACGCCAAGACCATCGGCCGGGAGGCCGTGCCGGCCATGACCGACCTGCTCGCCGCGGCCGAGGCGGCCGAACAGGGGCTGGCCGCGCCCTTTGCCGTCCTGCTGCACGGCGATTTCAACCTCAACAACCTCGTCTACGACCACACCGCCCAGCGCATCCACTACATCGACCTGCACCGCTCCCGGGAAGGGGATTATGCCCAGGACACGGCCGTCTTCCTGGCTTCCAATTTCCGCCTGCCCTTTTTCGACCTGCATCTGCGCGGCCAGCTGGAGCTGGTCATGCGCCGGTTCCTGGAGTTCGCCCGGGGATTTGCCGCCGACCAGGGCGACGACGCCTTCGAGGCCCGCCTGACCTTTGCCGTGGCCCGGGCCCTGGCCACCTCGGCCCGCTTCGAGGTCAACCGCTCCTTTGCCCGGGAGCTCTTTCACCGCGGCGTCTACCTGCTGACCCGGGCCGTGGCCCACGCCGGCCGTCCCTGGGCGCAGCTGGCCTTCCCCGATTCCGTCCTCGTCTATTGAGGCCGGCCGCCAGCCGGCCGGTCGCACCGAGTACTCCGGCCCTGGCGCGGCCGCGCCGTTTCGCCCTCGGGCACCGGACAGGCCGCGCCATCGTCCCGGTCCGCGCCCTGCGGCGACATGGCCATGCCCACGACATGCTTCCCGTCCGCGACGGCTCCCTTGGCCCGGTCGGGCTGGCCGCCGACGGGGGCAGGTGTCCTTTTTTTAACTTTTTAACCTTGCTTTCGGGGCAGCCTGTGCTACGGTGTATGTATTCGGTTGTTTCTTGAGTCAACGTTGTCTCAAACCCATGAGGAGGAGCGTATGTCCAAGAAGCTGTGTATCCTGGCGTGTACGGCCATGTGCGTACTCATGTTGTCGTTCGCCGCGCCGGCCCAGGCCGGAAAGGCGGCCAACTTCGCGATTAGCTGGGGATTGGGCACCACCGCCGATGAAAACTTCAACTTCGGCAATCCCGTGTCCTTCAGCACCGCTAATCTTCCAGCCCAGGTGCAGGGTTCCATTTTTCTCGGCACCCTCGAAACCTACATCATGTCCGCCCTCATCTTCGGCCCCTAGGGCAAGGACAGTTCGCGTCTGCCAAAGCCTCCGGCCTCCCGGGGGCTTTTTCATGCCCGCAGCCGGGGGAGCGACCTCCCGCAGAAGCGCACACCCCTTGCTTCGAGCACACGCCCGGCTATGAATTTCGGAGCGGCTTTGGGTGTTGCTCCGGGATGCTGCATCGTTCTTCTTTCGGACAGGGATCGTTTCGCCGCGAACCAGCGGGCGCACACCAGCTTCTTATTGGCCGAGGCCAAAGTGGCCCTGGACGAGACCCGCAAGGGCCTTAAACGCACCGTCGGGTGGGTCCGGGAGGGGTTACCCCTCCCGGCCGACGGAGGCATTCTTAATCAGACAAAATTACACGGCCCAGGCGGTGGCGGTGCGGCGGCCGGCGGAGAAGCGCATGGCCAGTTCGTAGGCGACGTTGACGTCTTTCATGGCTTCTTCGTCGCCGCCGAGATCGGGGTGGTGTCGGCGGGCCATATGGCGGTAGGCGTTTTTGATTTCATCCACGGTGCAGGGGTAATTGATGCACAGGATGTCGTAGGCGCATTTGAGGTTCATGCCGTTTTTGCGGGCAACCTCGCGGGCGCGGTGCTGGCGGTCGTCGTCGTGGCAAAAGCCCCCGGCCGGGCGTTCCGGCCGGGGCCGGGCATGGGGTCGCGAGGCTCCGGCAGCCTGGCCCTGGGCCGAGGCCCGGTAGGCGCCTTGGGCTGCGCCCTGGCCGGCCCCGGCGGACGCCCGGGACTGCTGCCCGGCGGCTCCGGCGTTGGCCTCGGGGCCGGCGGCCCGGGAGCGGAAGGTCGATTCCTGGCGCGGCCGTTCCCGCTGGGCTCCGGCGAAACCGCCGCCGGCGCGGAAATTGGTCTGCCCGGCCCGGCCTGTCCCGGCCTGTCCGGCGCGGGTCCGGTCGTCGCCGGCGGCCTGGCCGGAGCCGGTGGTCCGCTGCTGGGCGTTGCCGGCGCTCGGGCCGCTGCCGCCGGTCCGTTGGGAGGCGCTGCCGGCGCTCGGGCCATGGCCGGCCGGGCCGGCGCTCGGGCCCTTGGCTTCGAAATGGGGACGCGCCTTGAAGCGGGCGCGTTCAAAAGCTCCGGCCGAGGCGGAGGCCCCGGAGGCGTTGTGGGACTGGGTTCTGGAGAAGCGGTCGGAAGCGCCGGGGGGCGGCGTGGCCTGGGCGCGAAAGCGGCTGTCCCGTGGCCCCGGGCCGCGGGTCTGCTCGGCCCCGGTCCGGGCGGAGGCGGTGGGACCGCCGGTTCGGCCCGAGCGGAGATTTTTGAGGACTTCCTGGAGGTGGCCGAGGATTTCCTGCAACATGATCCGGGTGCGATTGAGCTGGACTTCCAGGGCCTGCCAATCGGTCACGCCGCCGGCCTTGGCCCCGAAGTTCGCTTGTCCTTGGGTGTGTCTATGCATGGTATGCGTCCCGCGCTCCCCGGGGATGATCGCCCACGCGCCCCGACACACAGTCCAGGACTACGCAACGCGCTGGTATAGCAGCATTTATCGGCAACAGAACAGCACCTTTCACTACCATTTCTACGCAATCCGAACCGCCCTGGCAAGGCGAAATTCCCCGAGCATTGGCGGGCGCATGGGGCTAGTGACAGCCCTGGGCGTTTTGATGTAATGCAGGCCTCGATACGGATATCCGCCGCCAAGCCCCCGACCTCGCCGCGTCGGGCGGCAACCCGAGGACGCCCATGAAACCGACCGATGCCGATGTAGCCAAGCCGTTTGTCGATGCCACCAGGCATGTCCTGACCATGATGGCCCAGCTCGATCCCAAGCCCGGCAAACCCTATGTCAAAAAAGCGTCAGCCGCCGCCGGCGACGTATCCGCTGTCGTGGGCCTCACCGGCGACCGCAACGGCAGCATCTCCATCAGCTTCTCCAAGAAATGTGCCATCGCCGTGGTCAAGAACATGCTCGGCGACGACATCGTCGATATCATCCAGGACGCCAAGGACGCCGTGGGCGAAATCACCAACATGATTTCCGGCCAGGCCCGGGCGGGCCTGAGCCAGCTCGGGCTCAACCTGTCCTCGTCCACGCCCACGGTCATCTTCGGCGACAACCACACCATCAGCCACATCACCAACGGCCCTGTGGTGGCCATCCCGTTTTCCACCGAGTTCGGGGACTTCACGCTGGAGTTTTGTTTCGAGTGATCCGCCGCGCCATGCGCCGGCCCCGGGTCGACCGTTCGCCCGGGACTGTGCCAGGGATCACCGCCGTGGCCCCCACCAGCCTCGCGGAGACAGGCCAGCCGGCCATGACCACCTTGGCCGGACGGAGACTGTCGGTCAGGGGAGGTCTGGCGCTCACCGTCCTGGCCCTGCTCCTCCTTTTGGCGGCCGGCGGCCGGGGCCA
>JBKICS010000324.1:0-3759 GCA_046567015.1 Acidobacteriota bacterium
CCACGGCGTCCTCGACCACCAGTTCCATCTTGACCTTGGGCACGAAATCGACCTGGTACTCGGCGCCCCGATAGACTTCGGTATGGCCGCGCTGGCGGCCAAAGCCCTTGACCTCGGAGACGGTCATGCCCTTGATGCCGATGGTGGTGAGCTTTTCCTTGATCTCGTCGAGCTTATACGGACGGGTGATGACTTCGATCTTTTTCATGATGGCGGGCTCCTCTTCCGGATTAGATCTGGTAGCCGACTTCGCTGTGCTGGCTGACGTCAAGCCCCTTGGTCTCGTCCTCCTGGCTTACCCGAATACCGAGCACCAAGTCCACGACTTTGAAAAGGATCAGCGTCATGACGAAGCAGAAGGCCCAGGTGGCGACCACGGAGACGAACTGGATCCAGAGCTGTCCGGGGTTGCCGTAAAAAAGCCCGTCGTTGCCCAACTCGTTGACGGCCTTGGTGGCGAACAGACCGGTGGCCAGCGCGCCAAAGGTGCCGCCCAGGCCATGGATGCCGACCACGTCCAGGGCGTCGTCGTACTTGAAGACGTTTTTGACCAGCACGCCGCCGTAGCACAGCCCGCCGGCGATAAGACCCATGAGGATGGCCGGCATGGGCTCGACGAAGCCGGCGGCCGGGGTGATGGCGACAAGGCCCGCCACCGCGCCGGAAGCCATGCCCAACGTGGTCGGCTTGCCGCGATGCCACCACTCCACGACGATCCAGCTACAGGCGGCGGCGGCGGCGGCCAGGTGGGTGGTGACGAAGGCCGAAGCGGCCAGGCCGTTGGCGGCCAGGGCGCTGCCGGCGTTGAAGCCGAACCAGCCGAACCAGAGGATGCCCGCGCCGAGGATGGTCAGCGGCAGGTTATGCGGAATAAACGACTGTTTGCCGTAGCCGTGGCGGCGTCCCAGGTAGAAGACGGCGGCCAGGGCGGAAGCGCCGGAACTCATGTGGACGACCGCGCCGCCGGCGAAGTCCAGCGCCCCCATCTGGGCCATCCAGCCGCCGCCCCAGACCCAGTGGGCCATGGGACAGTAGACCAGAAGCAGCCACAAGGTGGTGAAGAGCAGGAAGCCGGAGAATTTGATGCGTTCGGCAAAGGCGCCGGAGATCAGCGCCGGGGTGATGACCGCGAACATGCACTGGAAGATCATGAACACCGAGTGCGGGATGTTGTCCACGCCTTCCTTGGCCGCCGCGCCGACGCCGCGCAGGAACATGAAGTCCAGATTGCCGACCAGCCCGCCGATGTCGCCGCCAAAGGCCAGGCTGTAGCCGACCAGGGCCCACAGGATGGACACGGTGCCAAGCAGGATGTTGGAGTGCATGAGCGTGCCCAGGATGTTCTTGGACCGGACCATGCCGCCGTAAAACAGGGCCAGGCCCGGGGTCATGAGCATGACCAGGGCCGCCGAAATGAGCACGAATGCGGTATCCGCCGCGTTCATGGTTTCCCCCTCTGATGACGTTTTTTGTCGAACTTGCCGTTGCCATTGTCATCCCGGTCCCGTTCGGTTGAAGTCTGCCGCAGCCCTCTCCAAGGCCCGCAAACCCGCACGGTCCGGCGTGACAAGAAAACCGACTAATGCAAGGTTAACATTTTTGCAACACCAAAAATTCACCTGCGACACAGAACCCCGACCCCGCCCAGGCTGGCGGTTCTCCCGGAAAGAGCTTACCCTGGCGCCTGGAATCCGTCCCCAGGAGACTGCCATGTCCGACAAAAAAGCCAAAATCCTGGTGGTCGAGGACGACGAGGACGTTCGCCGCTCCGTTTGCATCTGGCTCGAGCTGGCCGGCTACGGCGTGGCCCAGGCAACCAACGGCGGCGATGCCCTCGCTGCCGTGGCGGCCGACCGACCGGACGCCGTGCTTCTCGACCTGCGCCTGCCCGGCCTCGACGGTTTCGACGTGTTAAAGGCCCTGTCCGGCCAGGCCGGGCCGCCGCCGGTCATCGTCATCTCCGGCCAGGACGGCATCGACGGCGTGGTCCAGGCCTTTCGCCTGGGCGCGGCGGATTACCTGCAAAAACCCATCGCCAGCTTCGACCTGCTCGGCCATGCCCTGGAGGCGGTCCTGGAACGCGAGCAGCTCTCCCGGGCCGTGCGCCAGGCCGAAAGCCGCTATTTCAATCTGGTGCAGAACCTGCCGCTTCTGGTCTTTGTCCTGGGCCAGGATCTGGAATTGTCGTTTATCAACAAATTCTGCCGCCCCCTGCTCGGTTTTTCCCGGGCCGAGGCCCTTTTTACCGCAGGCTTTTTCGCCGCCCGCATCCATCCCGAGGACCGCGACCGCATCGAGGCCTATCTGCGCCGCAGCCTGGCCCCCCAGGAGCGCACCCAGGCCGAGGAGTGCCGGCTGTTGCACAAAAACGGCGCGACCATCCACGCCCTGCTCCGGGCCATTCCCTCGGACCCGGGGACAAACGCCGAACAAGCCGCCACCATCGAGGGCATCTGCATCGACATCACCGACCGGGTGGAACTCGAACGCTTCGTGGTCCAGGAAGAAAAGCTCAAGACGCTTGGGGCCATATCCGCCGAAGTGGCCCATGAGATCCGCAATCCCCTGTTCTCCATCGCCGGCTTCGCCCACCGCCTGCAAGCCCGCCTGCCCGACAACCACGAGGCCGTCATCATCCTGTCCGAGGCCAGGCGGCTGGAAGACATTCTCGACAAGATCAGCACCTACCTCCATCCCGTGGACCTGCGGCCGCGCCTGTGTTCGCTGCGGGGCATCGTCGCCGCCGCCCTGGACTTCCTGGCCCCGGAATTCGTCGCCCGGGGCGTGGCCCCGCGCAACGAACTGGCCGCCAGCCTGCCGGACCTGCGCCTGGACCCGGATCTGCTGACCCAGGTGGTGACGTCGCTCGTGCGCTTCGCCGTCAGCCGGGTTCCTCCGGGCGGGGACGTCCGGCTGGCCAGCTCGCGCCACTCCCGCTACGCCCACCTGGACGTGGTCTTCGTCCCCAGCCGGGTCGTCATCGACCCGGAGCTGCTCTTCTTGCCTTTCGAGGAGGGCGACGAACGCATGGGCCTGCCCCTGGCCTACCGCGTGGTGAAAAACATGGGCGGTTCCCTGACCTTTTCCCAGCGCGGCGGCGAGGCCATCTTCACCACGCAACTGCCCATCGACCCGTTGTCCGATCCGCCCGGGGACGAGGATTCCGGCGATGATGACGAGGACGCAGGCGACGCGGTTGTGCGACCCGGAGCGCCCCGGCCATGAGCGAGGACGCCTGGATCGCGCGCCTGATCGAGACGCCCCTGCCCGCTTCGCCGGTGGTGGTGGACGGCGGGGCCAACAAGGGGCAGGTGACGGCCCGGCTGCTGGCCGCCCTGCCTGCGGCCCGGCTTCATGCCTTCGAGCCCCAGCCGAGGCTCGCCCGCAAGCTGGCCAAGCGCTTTGCCGACGATCCCCGGGTCACGGTCCATGCCGTGGCCCTGGGCGAGGCTGCCGCCACGTTGCCGCTCACAGTCATGTCCCGGCCCACCCTGTCCTCGCTTTTCGCGCCGACCGGCATCCGCGACAAATACGCCGACCAGACGCTTGCCGTGACCGCAATCGTGGACGTGCCGGTGGTGCGCCTGGATGCGACGCTTCCCCGGGCCGATGTGATCAAGCTGGATTTGCAGGGCTTTGAGCTGCCGGCGCTTCGCGGCGCGGCCGGGCTGCTGCCGGGAGTGCGGGCGGTGGTGGCCGAGACGGCGCTCTATCCGCTCTACGCGGGACAGGCGCTGCTGCCTGAACTGACGGCCTATC
>JBKICS010000325.1:0-2776 GCA_046567015.1 Acidobacteriota bacterium
CCCCAGGGACCAGATCGCCACACGCGAAGACCGGCGCTTCCTCGACGCCCGAAAGGCCATCCATGCATTGCTGCGCCGGGAAATATAAGAGTCAGGAGGGGCGTTGCCCCTCCCGAACCCACCCCACCGGGGGGCTGATCCCCCCGGACCCCCGCAACGAGGGTAAGGGGCTGCGGACCATGGGCGATTTTTTGTACAACGCCAATAAGCCCACAACGTCTTTTCTGACAGAACCTGGGCCGACGTCGCTATGACCAATACGTCCATTCACTCCCCCACCACCATCGAGGGGGACCGGGGGGGATCATCCCCCCCGGCCGCCGGAGGCGTCTTCCTCCTCATCCTCCTGCTTTTCCTTTGGGAACTCCTTTCCCGCTTCAATATCCTTCCCTCCGACGCCTTGCCGCCGGTGTCGGCCATCGGCCTGGAGCTGGGCCGGCTGCTCGTCTCGGGCGAGCTTGTGGGCCAGATCGGGCTGACGGCTGGCCGGGCCTTGGCCGGCTTTGCCCTGGGCGGGCTGTGCGGCGGACTGCTGGGATTTGCCTGCGGCGTGTTTCCGGCTTTTGGCCGGGCCATGCGGGTGACCGTGGAATTCGTGCGCCCCATGCCGTCGGTGGCCCTTGTTCCCATCGGCATCCTGTTTCTGGGCCTGGGCTTTGGCTTGTGCGTAGCCGTGGCCGGGTTTGCTTGTTCCTGGCCGGCCTATGTGGCGGCCCTGGCCGGGGCGGGAACGGCCGGGCCAGAGCTGCGCGACACGGCCCGGGTGTACGGCCTGGGCCGCTTTGAGAGCATTGTTTTCGTCCGGGCCCCGGCGGCCCTGCCCCAGATCATGGCCGGGTTACGCACGGGCTTGGCCGTGGCCGTGGCCGTGGCCGTGACCACGGAGATGGCCGCCGCGCCGGACGGGCTGGGCTCGTTCATTCTGGAATCGTCCCTGGCCGGGCGGCCGGGGCGCATGTACGCCGGCATCGTGGCCGTCGGGCTGGTGGGCGCGGGCCTTAATGCCGTGTTCGTGGCGTTGCGGCGGCGGGTGTTGGCCTGGACGCCCGAGGGAGGCCGGCGATGAAGCGCCTGTCCGGGCTGCTGGTTTTTTGCGCCCTGGCCGTGGCCTGGGAAGCGCTCGCACGCTCCGGCCTCGTATCGAGGCTCTATTTCCCGCCGGTTTCGACCATCGCCGCCACGTTCTGGGATCTGACCGTTTCGGGCCTGCTGCCGGGCCAGGCCCTGGCCACCGTATCCCGGGCCGTGGCCGGGCTGCTGCTCGCCCTGGCCGTCATGGGGCCGCTGGGGCTGGCCATGGGCGTGTCGCGCCGGCTTTCGGCCTTGCTTACCCCGACCGTGGAGCTGTTGCGCCCAGTGCCGCCGCCGGCCATCATTCCGGCGGCCATGCTGCTTTTCGGCATCGGCACAGGCATGAAGCTTGTCGTGATCGTCTTTGCCTGCTCCTTCCCCATCCTGGTCGGGGCCGTGGACGGCGCGCGCGGGGTCGAACCGGGCTTTCGCCTGACCGCCGCCGCGTACGGCCTGACCCGGCGCGATCTGCTCTTCGGGGTCATCCTGCCGGCGGCCGGACCGAGCGTGGCCGCCGGCTTTCGCACGGCCGTGCCCATGGCGCTGATCGTGGCCGTGCTCTCGGAGATGATCGGGGCGACAAACGGCATCGGCCATTACATCCTGCGTATGCAGCGCACCTTTGCCATTCCCGAGATGTACGCCGGCGTGGCCTGGCTCGGGCTGCTCGGGTTGGCCCTCAACGCCGGGACCGAGCGGCTGCTGGCGCGGCTGTTGCGCTGGCACGCCGGCTGGAAGGGCGGCCAGGGCTAGGGGACGCGGCCGGTCGGAACATGGCCGCCGGTCCGTAGCGTCTTTTCGATTCCGGCGAGGCCGCAATCGTGTTAGCCAGGACCGGAACACCCCTGAGGGAGGCCCTATGAAACGCATTTTCCACATCCTGTGCGGCCTGACTCTGGCCCTGCTCCAGACCGCCTCCGCCCTGGCCGCCGACCTCGCCCCGCTCAAGGTCGGCTACATTCCGGTCGGCGACTGCCTGCAATTCTATGTGGCCGAGGACCAGGACTACTTCGCCGCCGAAGGCCTCGCCGTGACCGGAGCGCCCATGAAGGGCGGCGCGGTCATCGCCCCGGCGGTCGAAGGCGGCGAGCTGGCCATCGGCTGGTCCAACACCGTCTCCATCATCCTGGCCCACGCCAAGGGCTTCGATTTCACCTTTCTGGCTCCGGGAGCCGAAGGCGTGGCCGGCAGCAACGACGTCCACGCCCTACTCGTGCCGGCCGATTCCAAAATCGCTTCCGTGGCCGATCTGGCCGGCAAGACCGTGGCCATCAATACGCTCGGCAACATCAACGAAGCGGCCATGCGCGCCCTGGCCGAGAAGGCCGGCATCGCCCCGGATTCCATCCGGCTGGTGGAAGTGCCCTTCCCGGACATGGCTGCCGCCCTGTCCAAGGGCTCGGTCCAGGCGGCGCTGGCGCTCGAGCCCTTCGTCACCGACGCCGTGTCGCGCGGCGCGGCCAAGGTGCTCGATCCCTCGCCCCACGCCGCCTTCGGCAGCCCCTACCTCATCGGCGGCTGGTTCGCCAAAAAGGCCTGGATCAAGGCCCACCCCGCCGAGGCGGCGGCCTTTGCCCGGGCCGCGGCCAAGGCCTCGGCCTTTATCGCCGCGAAGCCGGACAAGGCCCGGGAAATCTTAAGCGTGCGCACCAAGCTGGCTCCGGAGCTGGCCGCCAGGATCGTGCTGCCGCGCTTTCCCGAGACC
>JBKICS010000326.1:0-1419 GCA_046567015.1 Acidobacteriota bacterium
GCCCGGTTGACGATGACCCCGGCCTCCACCAACACCGCCGGCATGGTCGCCGCGTGGAGCACGGCCAGGCCGTCGTAGCGGGAGACGCCGGCCTGATCGTCCACCAGCGGCCGGCGTTCGCCCGGGATGTCGGCGGCGTGATGGCGGGTGAAGGGGAGACCTTCCCGGCGCAGCTGCCGGCCGATGAGCCGGGCCAGGGCCAGGCTTTCCGCGGCCTGCCGATTCCTCTCGGAATAGAAGATCGAATAGCCGGCAAAGCGGTCGCAAGAGCGCAATGTCTTGCCGTCAATGGTTTCGCTGGTGAAAAATTGCGGCTGGGCCGCGTCGTGGTGGATGGAGATGAGCAGGGCCGCATGGGCGGCGTTGGCCCGCCCGGCCCGGCCGGCCGGCGGCAGGTCGCTTCCGACCGGGTCGAGCAGGAAGGCCTTGGCGAAGCCGGCCGCGACCAGGGCGTCGCGGACCTGCCCGGCCAGACGGAAATTGAATTGGTATTCGGGCAGGCCCGAGGCGCTCACCGCGCCGGAGGCCTTGGGGCCGTGCCCGGCGTCGATGGCCACGACCAGATCGGCCGGAATGCAGCCGGCCAGAGCCCGGTCGCAGGCGGCCGGCAGGACGATCAGGGCCAGCAGAACCGGCAGCAGCAGGGCCGGCAGGCGTCGACCCCACTCCAGCGGGCGTATGGCCATCCAAGCTGTCCTTTGGCCCGGGGCCGTTGGCGAGGCCGGGGATGGTCGGCCCCATGCCCTGAAGACCCAGAGCCGGCGCCTTTAAGGCCTTCCCGGGCGGGCAATCAGATCATTTTGCCTTCTTCGACCAGGGAATCCTTGAGTCCCCTCTCCATGAGGTCTTCGGGGGCGGCCAGCAGGTTATGGAGAAATTCATTGGTTTTGTCCGACATCCAGGGATCCCGGGCCAGGGCTTCCACGGCCCGCAGGCGTTCGGAACGCTTGTCGGCGGGCATGGATTTGTCGGCGTTCAGTTGGTTGCGCAGAAAGTGGCAAAAGAGCTTGACCCCGAACAGCGAGCCCTTGGGGTCATTGTCGATAAAGACCCGGTGCAGATCGTCACGGGTGCGCTCGGCGGCGATGCTGCCCAGGAAATGCCAGGGCTTGGCCCCGCTGGTCATGGCGGCCCAGAAATAACGCAATTTGTAGAAACGTTTCCCCGTGCTGAAGGCCAGCTCCAGATCCGTTGTCGTGCAGATGCTTTCGACGCAGCTTGCCAAGGCCCGGCGGTAGGGCAGTTCCATGGCGGCGACAAGCACATTCCAGAGCATGAAGATGTTGATCAAGGTCATGATGAGAATGCTGCTTTCGCGCAAGCTCGGATTGACGTCGCTGGCCCAGTTGAGGAAAAGATAGAGAAAGACAAGGATGAATACGAAGTATTTTACAGCATTAATCAGCATGTGCGACAAGG
>JBKICS010000326.1:1429-2551 GCA_046567015.1 Acidobacteriota bacterium
GATCCGATTTTCCAGTGCAGGCGCAGGACGAGCCCCATCAACACGATGAAGGCAATGGTCTGGAAGTATATGCTCATGTTGATCTGGGCCAGTTGGTTGAGCATGGTCGTCTCCTTGGTGTTGCGATGTCGTTGCTGGTGCTGTCTTGCCTGGTGCGCGTCCTGTGCCTGGCGTCCGGGCCGGCCGCCGGGCCGACGTGTAGGGCGATGTTTTCTCCGGTGTACCTTCGGGGGCGTTGCTTGGCAACGGGTTGGCCCGATTTGTTCCGTTGGTTGGCCGGGTTGGCGGATCCGTCGGTCAACTCTGGCCCAGCTTGTCCTCCACGGCCCGGATCTTGGCCGAGAGCCGCCCGGCCGGGCCGGTGCGCCAGTCCACGCGCATGGCCACGTGGATGCGGCCGCAATCTGTTTCCAGCTCCTCCTTGCAGCGGGTGACCACGGCCAGGACTTCGTCCCATTCGCCCTCGATGCTCGTGGACATGGGCGAAAAGACGTAGGGCAGGCCGGACTCCCGCACGATGCGGATGGCCCGGGCCACATAGGGGGATAGGCTTTCGCCCTTGTCCAGGGGAAAGATCGAAAAGTCCAGAATGGCGCTCATGGGACGTTCTCCTTTGGGGGTATTTCAGGCAGGCGGCGACGGCATCCGGCCGCCGGGTGGCCGCCGTCCCCGCCTCCGGGTCATTCCACGTGCACGGTGACGGCATGGCTGCGGCCCGCGTCATCGGCCACCACCAGCCGGTGCGCCCCGGGGGTCGGCTGCCAGAACAGCGGTTTCCCGGGCGGGGCCTGGGCCGTCAGCTCTCCGTCCACATACCAGGACAGGCGCTTGGTCGCGGCCGGAACCTCGGCGGTCAGGGCGATCTGCTGGTAGCTGGCCGGCACATCGGGGCGCAGGGCGTAGACCGTGGCTGGGCTTGGCGAGACGATGCGCAGGGCCTCGCCGGCGGCGTCCGGACAGTCCGGAGCCGGGGGGGGCGGCGTCTCGAAGGGGATGCCGGTGGCGCGCCACCAGGACACCAGCTCGGCCGGGTACTCGGCCACGGCTATGGTCTTGGCCTCGTGCCGGTCCAGGCAGTCGGCGCTTAAGCGCTCGCCCGTGGCCGCATCCACGAGCAACCGG
>JBKICS010000327.1:0-5558 GCA_046567015.1 Acidobacteriota bacterium
AGGTATTCGAGCCCGACGCCGGAAAGAAACGTCAAGCGGTGGGTGAGCTCCTTGAGCAGCGGCTCGGCAATGACCGCGTCCGCGCCGGCAAAGGCGATGCCCGACAGCCAGGGCAGGGCCCGGTCGATGGGCAGGGAACAGAACTGGAATATGTTCAAGTCCGCCACCCGCACGGCTAAGGCCTCGGGACGCAGCCGCGCCCCAAGGCAGGTGGGACACGGCCGCGACTGGCGGTAGCGGGCCAGTTCGTCGCGCCACACCGAACCGAAGGATTGCCCCTTTTCCAGCAGCCGCACCACGCCTTCCCAGCCAAAGACTTTGTCGCCGTAGAAAAGCGCTTCCCGGGCCGTGTCGGAGAACTCGCCCAGTCTGGTGCGCAGGCTGAAGCCGTGGCGTACGCCCAGTTCTTCCAGACGCTTGCTGTAGCGGGCCAGGGCGCGCTCGCTTTTCCAGGGCAGGATGGCCCCCTCGGCCAGGGACAGGCCCTTGTTGGGGGCGAGCAGGGCCGGCTCGAAATAGTCCACGGTCCCAAGCCCCGAGCAGGCCGGACAGGCGCCCTGGGGGCTATTAAAGGAAAAGAGCTGGGGCGAGGGCGGCGGCACGCTGATCTTGCAGGTGGGACAGGAAGACGCCGTGGAGAAGATGCGGTCCGTGGCCTTGCCCTCGTGGTCGGCCACGTACACCCGGCCCTCGCCCTGGGCCAGGGCCAGCTCCACCGAGTCGGACAGGCGCGAGCGGATGCCGTCCTTGACCACCAGCCGGTCCACCACCAGATCGATATTGTGGCGCTTGTTTTTTTCCAGTTCCGGCAGGGGGTCGAGCGGCACGACCACGCCGCCGATGCGCACCCGGGCAAAGCCCTGGCTCTTGAGCTTTTTAAGCCTGTCGGCGTGGGTGCCCTTCTGGTGTTCGACCAGCGGGGCGAGGAGCAGGAGCTTGGAGCCGTCGGGCAGGGCCAGGATGTCGTTTATGATTTCGTCGGCGGTGCGGGCGGTGATGGGCTGCCCGCAGCCCGGGCAGTGGGGCTTGCCCAGGCGGGCGAAAAAGACGCGCAGGAAGTCGTAGATTTCCGTCACCGTGCCGACCGTCGAGCGCGGGTTGCGGGTGGCGGTCTGCTGCTCCAGGGAAATGGCCGGGGAGAGCCCCTCGATCTTGTCCACTTGCGGCTTGTCCATCTGCGGCAGAAATTGCCGGGCGTAGGCGGACAGGGATTCCACGTAGCGCCGCTGTCCCTCGGCATAGACGATGTCGAAGGCCAGGGTGGACTTGCCCGAACCCGAGGGACCGCAGACCACCACCAGCTTGTCCCGGGGGATGTCCAGGGTGAGGTTTTTCAGGTTGTGCTGGCGCGCGCCTTCGATGTGGATACGGGGAGCCTCGGTCATCTTGCCTCCAAACGCCTTCGCGGCAAGCACGCAACATAAGGACGCCGCCCGGAAAGGCAAGGGCGTTTGACATGTCGGCCCGGGCCGGGCAGAAGGGAAAGGCTGGATATTCCCGGTCGCAGGCGTGATCTCGAGGCCGGAATCGGCGTGCAGATATTGCGGTTAACACGTGTTTACTTTAAGCGGGATGTGTCGGTGTCGTCCAACCGCGCGGCAGCGGCAAGGAGCGAGCCATGCGTTTCGAGGTTCCCTATGTGCCCGACGCGGCGTACGCGGCGCTGCTGACCGAGCGGGCCGAGGCCCTGGAAGGGGTCTATTTCCGGTTGGGGCCGGATTCGCCGGACGCCCGGCTGCCGGGGCTGGCCGATCCGTCGCCCATGGAGCTGGCGGCGGGGCTGGCCGCCCTGCCGGACATGCCGCGCCTGGGCCTGCTCAACGCGGCCTTTCATGCGCCGGGCATGCTCGCCGGCGACCAGTTGCGCGAACTCATTTTGGTTCTGGAGGGCTATGTGGCGGCCGGAGCCGTCAACGGCATCGTCTACGCCGATCAGTATCTGCTGCGGGCCGTGTCCGACGAAGCCCCGGAGCTGGCCGCGACCCTTAGCGCCGTGCCGAGCATCAATTTTCGCCTGGCAACCTTCGAGCGGGCGGCGGCCGTCATCGACGCCGCCTGCGACACCCGTTTTCGCCCGCCGTCGTCGGTGCTCCTGGACCGGGACTGCAACCGCGACCCGGACGCCCTGGCCGCCCTGGCCGAGGGGCTGCGCCGGGAATGGCCGGAGCTGCGGATCGGGGTCATGGCCAACGAGGGGTGCCTGTACGCCTGTCCCTACAAGACGGCCCACGACGCCCACATTGCCCTGTCGCGCCTGACCGCCTGCCGGGTGGGCGCGGAACTCAACCGCGACCTGGGCTGCCTGCGCGATTTCGTGGCCCAGCCCGAGCGGCTGCTGGCTTCGCCGTTTCTGCGGCCCGAGGACGTGGGGCAGTTGGAAGGCCTGGTCGATTTCGTCAAGGTCTGCGGCCGCAGCCGGTTGGCGGCGGACTTGCGGGGCATCGTGACGGCCTATCTGGACGGGCAATTTGCCGGCAACCTGCTGTGGCTGCTAGACACCCCGGAAATCCTGTCCGACCGCTACGCCCTGGACAACGCGGCCCTGCCCGAGGATTTTTATGCCCGCACGGCCGGCTGTTCGAGACGGTGCCGCACCTGCGGCTATTGCGGGGAGCTGGCCGCGCGGCTGCTCACCCAGCTGGAACCGCGACTGGCCGCCTATGCCAGGGGCTAGGCCCGGAAAATCGAAAGGGCCGGACGGACCGGCCCTTTCGCAGCGACGCTAGGGATGGGACACCGGCGGCGGGAACGGTCCCGGGCCGGGTTGATACGGACCAGGACCGGGTTGATACGGACCGGGACCAGGACCGGGACCGGGCTGGCCCGGAACCTGTCCCGGCGGCGGACCCGGTCGGCGCGCCGGCGGACAGCCCATGGCCGTGACGGCGAAGGCAAACAGCGCCAGGATGCAGAGCAGACGTTTCATGCGGCCTCCAGGGTTGGGGCGCGGGCGGGGCTTCAAACGAAAACCGAAGCTGCCCGAGCCATACCCCCTATAGCGCCGCTGGCCGCGGCTGCCAAGACCTGCCTGGTCGCGTGTGCCACGCGCTTTCGGCCGTCTGTGGGCGACGACAGGCTAGCCTGCCAGGTCGTTTCGGAAAAATAGCATCGTTTCTTTTCGGTATGCGCGACTACAGGACGGAGCGCCGGCAAAAGGACAAAAAATCCTCCTCGTCGTCGCCGCCTTGACCGGACATTTCGTCCTGCGTCGGGGCCTTGACGTTCTCTTCCCGCCACTCCCCCTCGGACGGTTCAAAAAAGCTGATGCATTCCAAATGGATGCTGGGTGCGAACATGGCAAAACCTCCCTGATGCGGTCTGGTCTTGCAGAATCCGTTCCACAAGCCGGCCTGTGGTCGCGATGCGGACTGGGGAGCGCATCTTGCCCCGTAAACGCCCGCACGTTGTTTGTCTTCCGGTCGTTGCCACCGTCCATCCGGTTACTGCCGGCCAGAGATGCGGCAACGCCGGGGCAGGGCCGGGGTCCGGGAAACGCCGTGCCCGCCGGGGCCGGGCCGCCCGGCCGGGATGACAAGCCCGGGGCATCCCTGCTACTTTGTGGCCAGCATCCGTGGTCGGCAGCCTGCCTTCAGGGGGGCGGCCCGGCCGAGCCAGGCGTCGTGCGCGCCGGCCACTGACCCGAAACCTTCAGGAGGTCCGCCATGCGCCGTTTGTCCCGCCCATTCCTTATTGCCCTGCTTCTGCTCCTGCCGCTCAATGCCTGGTCCGGGGACACCGCCTTCGTTGCCCTGGAGCAGATCAATTTCGCCAATCTCCTGCCCCCGCCCCCGGCCGTGGGCTCGGCCGTGCAAAAGGAGGAGACGGCCCTGCTGCTCACCCTGCAAAAGGAGCGCACCCCGGCCATGGAAGCCTTTGCCCAGGCCGACGCCGAGCGCAGCGTCTTCCGCTTCGCCGACGCCGTCGGGGCCGATTTCACGGCCGAAAAGCTGCCCAGGACGGCGGCGTTTTTCGTTATGGTCAAGGAAAACGCCGACGCGCTCATCGGGCCGGCCAAGCGGCATTGGGATCGGCCCAGGCCCTATGCGAGCACGCCCGAGATCACGCCCTGCGTGCCCAAGCCCGGCAACGCCTCCTATCCCAGCGGACACTCCACCTTCGGCACCGTGGATTCCATCATCCTGGCCAACATGCTCCCGGAAAAGGCGGCGCAGATTTATGAGCGGGCCGAAGCCTACCGGCTCAACCGCGAGATCGGCGGGGTGCACTACCCAAGCGACGTCGCCGCCGGCCGGATCGCGGGCACGGTCATCGTCGCCTTCATGCAACAAAGCCCGGCCTTCCAGGAAGCCTACGGCGCGGCCCGGGTCGAACTGCGCCAGGTGCTGGGATTGTCGCAATAGGCGGCAGGCCGCTGCCCGAAACCGGATCGGATATCGCCCATGGACATGCGCTCCCTGTTGCCGCTGCCGCGACGCGACGCGCTGGCTGCGGCGCGCCCCGATCGCCTGCCCCGGTTTGACGACGACGCCAGGGCCCATCCTGGCGGGTGGGGAGCGTCCTGGCCCGAATGGCTGGCCGGGAGCGGGCGGTCATGAGGCGGCCGGTGGTGCGGCGGCGGATCGTGGCCGCCTGGCTGCGGGAGCTCGCCCGGCTGTCTGGCGAGGCCACGGCGTCATTTTTTCGTTCCGGAGGTCCGACCCAGGCGGCGGCCCTGGCCTTTTACGCCTTGCTGGCATCGGTACCGCTGCTGTTCGCCATGCTGGCCTTGTGCGGGGCGGTGTCCGGTGAAAGCTGGACCGGACAGATGGCGCTTCGCCGCCAGCTCGCCGCCATCACGCCGTATATCGACGAGGTGCTGGTGTCGCGGGCGCGCCGGCTGCTCTGGGCCTCGGCGGGATTTTCCCTGGAGAGCACGCTGTTTCTCCTGTGGTCCTCGTGGCTGTTTCTGGAGACCTTGCGCCGGGCCCTGGCCCGGCCCTGGCAGGAGCGGCCGCCGGCGCCGTCCGGGTCGTTGGCCGGACGATGCCTGGGCCTGGCCTGGGGGGCGGTGGCCGGGGTGCTGTTCGTGGGGGCGGTGACGGCGGCCATGTATCTGGCCTATCTGCCGCGTCTGGAACCCCGGGGGAGCCTTCTGCGGGAATGGTCGGCGGTGTGGGGCGTGGCCTGCCTGACCGGCATTTTCGCCGCCGCCTATCTGCTCTTTTTGCCGGGGCGGCGGCCGCTGCGGGCCATTGCCGGGGTCTCGGCCGGGCTGGCCGCGGCCGGCTGGGGGGTAAGCGTGGTCCTTGCCCGGATACTGGCCGAGTTGCCCCGCTACGAACTGGTCTACGGGTCGCTGAGCGGCGCGGTGCTGTTTCTGCTTTGGCTCGACTACAATGCCTGGCTGGTGCTTTTAGGGGCCTGGTTTCTGCGCCTGTGGCAGGAAAGCCACGCCCCGTCGCGCTTGCACCAGCGGCTGTCCCCGGCCGGCTGGTACGACCGCTGGCGGGCCGGCCGGCTGACCCGCCGGACCGGCGCACGGGACTGAGCGCCGCGCCCCGTCCACCCCCCCTAAAAAACTTCTTCCCGTCGGGGGGGCCGGGGGCCTCAGGCCCCCG